>JANLYC010000224.1:0-5538 GCA_031365435.1 Nocardioidaceae bacterium | reverse complement strand
GCGTACCCCGGGCGGCCTTGAAGAGGCGCATCGACGCAGTCCTCGAGATGGTCGGGCTCGCCGACCGTCGTGGCGACAAGGTCCAGACGTTCTCCGGTGGCATGAAGCGGCGTCTCGAGATCGGTCGCGGGCTGCTGCACTCACCGCGGGTGCTGTTCCTCGACGAGCCGACGATCGGTCTCGACCCGCAGACCCGGGCGTCGATCTGGCAGTACGTCGCCGAGCTCCGGGAGGCGGAGGACATCACGGTCTTCATGACGACCCACTACATGGACGAGGCTGAGCACTGCGACCGGATGGCGATCATGAACGCGGGAGAGATCGCCGTCATCGACGCACCCGACGCCTTGAAGTCCAGCATCGGCAAGGACCGCGTCCAGTTCCGGACCGAGGACGACGAGCTGGCCATCACGCACCTGCGCGAGCGCTTCGACCTCGATGCCGGCATGCACGAGGGCTCGGTCACCGTGGGCGTCGCGGACGGAGCACAGTTCATCCCGCGGCTGTTCAACGAGCTCGGCGTCCCGATCACGACCGTCACGGTCACCCGGCCGAGCCTCGATGACGTGTTCATGACCTACACGGGCACCACCATCTCCGATGCCGAGCGTCCCAAGGCGGGCACCCGATGACACTCCCTGACCAGCAGCTGCCCCAAGCCGCGCCTCGTGATCCGGGCGGCCGCCTCGTGGCGCCGCGCGTCGAGCTCTCGCCAGGTGGGTTCCGGCACGAGATCCGCGCCACCACGGTGGTCTGGCGCCGCGAGATGATCCGCTTCGTGCAGGATCGGGCTCGCATGGTCGCGATGCTCCTGCAGCCGTTGTTGTTCCTGTTCGTCATGGGCACGGGTCTCGGCAGCATCGTGCAGACCAACGATGCCGTCGACTTCCGGACGTTCCTGTTTCCCGGTGTCCTGGCGATGTCGGTGCTCTTCATGGCGGTCTTCGCCGGGATCTCGCTGGTGTGGGACCGTGAGTTCGGCTTCCTGCGCGAAATGCTCGTGGCGCCCATCTCGAAGGCCGCCATCATCATCGGCAAGTGCCTGGGCGGCGCGACGTCCGCGACGATGCAGGCGTGCATCGTGCTCGCTCTCGGTGGCCTGGTCGGCGTGCCTTACAACGCGGGCCTCATCCTGACCTTGCTGTTGTGCCTGTTCCTCGGCTCCATGATGCTGACCTCGCTCGGCGTCGTCCTGTCCGCCCGCATCAAGACGATCCAGGCGGCCATGCCGCTGACGCAGATGCTGATCATGCCGATGATGTTCCTCAGCGGCACCCTCTTCCCGTTGGCCAACCTGCCGGGTTGGTTGTCGGTGCTCACCCGGCTCAACCCGCTCACGTACGCCGTCCAGCCGATGCGGACTGCGGTGTTCGACCACCTCGACCTGGCGCCCCAGGTACGTGCTCAGCTCGACCCGCCCATCACCTGGGGTGGCTGGGAGGTGCCGATGCTGGTCCAGCTCGGTCTCGTCGCGGCAGTCACGGCGATCCTCATCGCCGTCGCCGTGAGGTTGTTCGACCGCACCGACTAGCCCCGGAAATGCGGGAAAGTGCACAACTCGCTCGGCGCGTCGGCCTGCACCTTCCCGCAATTGCGGGTGGGGGTGGAGGGGCGCGCCGGTCCGGCCCTGCCGTGAACGTTCAGGCACGTCACCTAGACTCTGGCCAGTGATCCGGTTCGAAAAAGTCACCAAGGCCTACGCGGGGCAGACCCGCCCCGCCCTGGACAACATCGACGTCGACATCGAGAAGGGCGAGTTCGTCTTCCTCGTGGGCGCGTCGGGTTCGGGCAAGTCAACGTTCCTGAGGCTGATCCTGCGAGAGGCCAGCCCCACCAGCGGGCACGTCTTCGTGGCCGGCAAGGAGATCAACCGGCTGGCCAGCTGGAAGGTCCCCGGCCTTCGTCGTCAGATCGGCACCGTCTTCCAGGATTTCCGGCTCCTCCCCAACAAGAACGTGTCCGAGAACGTCGGGTTTGCGCTACAGGTCATCGGCAAGCCGAGATCCGTGGTCAACAAGGTCGTCCCCGAAACCCTCGAGCTGGTCGGCCTCGACGGCAAAGGCCATCGCATGCCCGACGAGCTCTCGGGCGGTGAGCAGCAGCGCGTCGCCATCGCCCGCGCGTTCGTCAACCGCCCGATGATCCTCATCGCCGACGAGCCGACCGGAAACCTCGACCCGACCACGTCGGTCGGCATCATGAAGCTGCTCGACCGCATCAACCGCACCGGAACCACGGTCATGATGGCCACGCACGACTCCGGGATCGTGGATCAGATGCGCAAACGCGTGATCGAGCTGCAGTCCGGTCACGTCGTCCGTGACCAGGCCCGTGGTGTCTACGGGTACCAGTCCTGACCGCTGACCGCCAGCCAAGCCTCCCCCCAGAGAACTGGAAACCATGCAACTGAGATATGTCGCCTCTGAGCTCGGCAGCGGGCTGAAGCGCAACGTGTCCATGACCCTCGCGGTCATCCTGACGATCTGGATCTCCCTGACGCTCGTCGGTCTCGGCCTGCTCATCCGGTATCAGGTCGGCACGATCGAGAAGTACTTCGGCAGCCAGCTCGAGGTCCAGGTCGCCTTCTGCGCCAAGAACTCCAACTCACCGAACTGCGTGAGCGGCCAGGCGACCAAGGAGCAGGAGGCTGCCGTTCTCAAGGTCATCGAGAACAGCCCGTACGTCGACTCGTTCCGCTACCGCACCCGCCAGGAGGCGTACGACGGTTTCCAGGCCACCCACACCGACTCGCAGGGCAACCCCGATGCCATCGGTTCGGAGATCAAGGTCTCTGACATGCCGACGGCGTACTGGGTCAAGCTCGCCAACCCGGATGACACCAAGGCGTTGGTCAGCTCGGTCCAGAACCTGCAGGGCGTTGAGCAGATCGTCGACCTGCGGGACAAGCTGGCACCCATCTACACAACCCTCAACGTGCTGAAATGGGCTGCGCTGGGAGGTGCCGGCTCGCTTGTCCTCGCCGCCGTGCTGCAGGTGTCCAACACGATCCGGCTGGCCGCGATGGCGCGAAGACGCGAGATCGGGATCATGCGGCTCGTCGGCGCCTCCAGCATCTACATCCAGCTGCCGTTCGTCCTCGAGGTCGTGTTCTCCGCGATGGTCGGGGCGCTGCTGGCGTGCTCGTCGATCCTCGTGGTGATGCAGCTGTTCGTCCCGTGGCTGAAGGGTCAGCTGAAGATCTGGCCCTGGGTGGTCTGGGCCGACGCGACGAAGTCGATGCTGTTCATCATCGTGATCGCGCTGATACTTGCCGTAATTCCGACGCTCCTGATGACGCGTAAATACCTCAAAGTGTGACCTCGACCGGTTACCGTCGAGAGACAAGGTTCTCAGTTTCCCCGACGTGAGGTCCCTCGACTGTGCTCCAGTTCTTCCCCCGAGGACGCGCAGGACGGGTCCGAATCGGCGTGACGATGATGCTCTCGGCATCACTGGTCACCGCTGCATTCGCGGCCCCGTCCGTCAGCGTCGCGTCCGGCAACGACCACACGAAGCTGCATCACAAGAAGAACCGGCTCGACCACCGCATCAGCGCCAAGCACCAGGATCTGGACGAGATCTCCACGAAGCTGCTGCACGCTCAGCAGCGGGTCGAGGCAGCCACGGCCGACCTCCGCGATGCTCGTGCGAAGTTCGAGGACCTCAAGCAGCAGGCGCACGCCGCGGCCGTGCGCGATCGCGAGATGCAGCACCTGCTGGAGCTCGCCGTCATCCGACTTCAAGACGCCGAGCGCGAGCTGCTGCAGGGGACCGAAGCGGTGCGGTCTCAGCGCGCCCAGCTGGCGTCGGATGCAGTCGCGAGCTACCAGACCGGCGGGACCGCTGTGCTGAGCATCGGCGTGGCCTTCGACTCCCAGTCTGCTCAGGACGTGGTCGACAACCTGCAGGCCTCCCAGACCGTGTTGAACAAGCAGACTGCGTCGCTGCAGCGGTTCGAGGCGACGAAGGTCCTGCTCACCCTGACCGAGCAACGCGTCCAGGCGACCAGGGACGACGTGGCCAAGAAACGGCAGGATGCCGCCGAGATCCTCGCCACGAAGCTCTCCCTCAAGGAGCAGGCGCGGACCGCCAAGGAGGATGTGGCCACACGGCTCGACACGCTTCGGCACGCGAAGAAGAAGATCGCGAAGGCCAAAGCGCACGAGATGAAGCGACTGGCCAAGCTCAAGCGCGAGCAGCAGCGCGTCGAGAGCCGGCTGCGCAAGATCGCCGCGGCTCGGGCCCGCCAGCACCAACGGCAGGCGGGTACCTTCAGCAACGACGGCGGGGGTTTCCTGAGCTACCCGGTGATGAACACCTACATCACCTCGCCGTACGGCATGCGGATGCATCCGATCCTGCACGTGTGGAAGCTTCACGACGGCACCGACTTCCACGCGGACTGCGGCACTCCGGTCTATGCCGCCGCATCGGGGCGGGTGCTCTCGGAGTACTACAACGTCGGCTACGGCAACCGGATCATCCTCGACCACGGCTTCGTACGCGGGGTGAGCCTGCAGACGTCGTACAACCATCTGACGTCCTTCGTCGCGCGGACCGGTCAGAGCGTCCACCGCGGGGAGCTGATCGCGTACTCCGGGACCACCGGCTACTCGACGGCCTGCCATCTGCACTTCATGGTGTACGTCAACGGTTACACGGTGAACCCCGTTAGCTGGCTCTAGTCCCGCACCCGGCCCGTCGGGCAAACCGGTTCGACCAGGCCTTGGCGATAGGGGAGGATGGGCGCCATGGTCCAGGAGCGCGGGCAGAAGCTGATTGCCCAGAACAAGAAGGCGCGCTACGACTACCACATCGAGGACACCTTCGAGGCCGGGCTGGTGCTGACCGGAACCGAGGTGAAGTCGTTGCGGTCCGGGCGTGCGTCGCTCGTCGACGGGTACGCCGAGATCGTGGACGGCGAGGTCTGGCTGCACGGCGCGCACATCCCGGAGTACCTCCAAGGCACCTGGAACAACCACACGCCCCGACGCAAGCGCAAGCTGCTGCTCAACCGGCACGAGATCGACAAGATGGAGCGGCGCGTCAACGAACGCGGGCTCACCATCGTCCCGTTGAAGCTGTACTTCAAGGACGGGCGGGCCAAGGTCGAGGTCGCGCTCGCCAAGGGCAAGAAGTCCTATGACAAGCGACAGACCATCGCCAAGCGCGACGCCGAGCGTGAAGCCACCCGGGAGCTGGGCCGTCAGGCCAAGGGCTTCTGACCCGGTGACCGAGGTGCGCGGTTAGAGTCACGGCATGGTCTCGTCACCGCTCGCGGATGCACATGCGTTCGACGTACGACTTCTTGGCGGTCGCACGTTGCGCGGGTACGAGTCGGGTGATCCGGACGGCGTCGTGGTCGTGTGTCACCACGGCACGCCGACGTCGGGCCTCCAGGCGCGTTGGTGGGCTGAGGACGCGGCCCGGAAGGGCATCCGGTTCGTGTCGTATGACCGCGCCGGCTATGGCGGCTCGACCCGTCACGAGGGACGTTCGGTGGCGGACGTGGCCGCGGACATCGCGGCTGTGGTCGAC
>JANLYC010000194.1:0-7606 GCA_031365435.1 Nocardioidaceae bacterium | reverse complement strand
CCGAGACGTTTGCCTAGTGAACAAGCCGGATACCTAGTTTCCTAGGCGGATTTGCCTTGTCCAGAAGCCAGCTGGCTTGTTCACAAGGCAAACGCCAAGGGCCGGGTGGGCAGCATCGGCGGGCCGGAAGGCGGGGGTAAGAGTCTGCTGCGTCAGCCGAAGAGGCCGCCGGCATTGAGGCCGCGGGCGTCCTGCTTGAGGGCGGTGTCGATCCCGAAGGCGGAGGCGAGCACGATGCTGTGCAGCGGTTGTGCGAGCGGCTCGTGGATCTGGACGACGTAGTTGTCCGCCTGGGTGAACATGGTCTTGGCCAGGCCCTCCCACGTCTTCGTGATCCGGGCGACCTCGCGTCCGGTGTGGTCCTGGATGTTGAAGTTCCAGGCGCGCCAGTTCTCGCCGTTGAGCGTCCCGATCTGCTGCCCACCCGACTCGAGCGCGAACCGGATCTTGCCGATCACGTTCTGCTGGACGATCTGACCGAGCTCGCGGCCGTCGCCGCCTTCGACGATGATGCGCGACTTCATGAACTTGCGGGGGCGCGTCAGGGCGAGCACCACCTGCCCATCCCGGTCCACGACCTGGAACTTGTGCGTCATGAACTGGTCGACGTCGGCAACGAACCGCATCACCTTCTTCGCCATGCTCTGTCCCACCTGCCGGACCGCCCCGATCTGCTGTCCCTGCTGGTCGTAGATCGCGAACTCCTGGTTGATCTCGATCAGCTTGGCCTTCTGGTTGACCACCAGCACCGACTCCGTGAAGAGGCTTCCGCCCCCGGCCGCCACACCCGACACCCCGGCCCGCTGAACGTCGCGCTGAACCTTCTCGGTCGCCCGGTTGACGGTCGGGACATGAGCGGTACCGCCCGGCGGGTCCACGCTCTGCCGCCCATGGCTGGCCACGTGCTCGGTCCACTTCTGCCCGTCGTAGTAGCGGTGCTCGTGACGGCCCCAGGGATCCGGGTACCAGTTGGGCGCGTGACCCGTCATCTCAGTCATGAGGCGAACTGTAATCGCGAAGATGGATCATAGAGGCGTGAAATCCACAGACGACGCCGCGATCGTGAGGTGGGAGCGCGACTTCCCCGGGTTGTCCGCTCTCGGCCAGGAGCTCGTACGCCGGTACGGCTCCGTCTCGCGGAGCTACCACGATGCACAGCACCTGCTCGAGGTCCTCACTGCGGTCGACGCGATGGCGGACGAGGCGGCTGACGTCTCGGCCGTACGACTCGCCGCCTGGTTCCACGACGCCGTGTACGACGTCCGCGCGACCGACAATGAGGAACGCTCGGCCGAGCTCGCCGAGGCGGTACTCCCCACGTATGACGTGGACGACGCCGTCGTCTCGGAGGTGGCCCGCCTCGTCCGCCTCACCGAACGCCACGACCCGCAGCCCGGCGACGCCAACGGTGAAGTTCTCTGTGACGCCGACCTGGCGATCCTGGCGAGTGACGGCGATCGCTACGAGACCTACGTCGACGGGGTCCGGGCGGAGTACCGCCACGTCGACGACGCCACGTTCGCCACCGGTCGTTCCGCCGTCTTGCGCCAGCTCCTCGGACTCCCCAGCCTGTACCGGACGCGGCACGGCCGGGCGACCTGGGAAGCCCGAGCGCGCGCCAACGTGAGCCGCGAGCTCGACGAGCTGACCGTGCAGTCGGGCAGCCGGCCACGCGGACCGTCCGGCCCGGGCGCCGGAGCGACGGACTAGGCGAGCGGCGGTACTGCGAGCTCCAGGGAGCGACGATCGGCGTCCAACATCGCCGCCACCCCGAGCGGCACCGTGGCGCTCGAACGCGTGTGGCCTGCATCGAAACCTCGCACGAGCGGCACCCCCAACGGCACCAGCCGCTGCTCGATCACCCGGTCCACCTCGAGCGGGTCGCCGCAGTCGGTGAACGCGCCGATGACGATGCCGGCGACCCCCGAGAACCACCCGCCCCGGATCAGCTGCGTGAGCAGCCGGTCGACCCGGTAGGGCTCTTCCCCGATCTCCTCGAGGACGGCGATCCCTCCGGCGGCCGGCCGACTGAACGGCGTGCCGACATCGGCTGCCAGCACGGCCAGGTTGCCCCCGACGAGCACGCCCGCCGCGGCGCCGCCGACGAGCGTGGACGTGTCATGGCCGGCCAGCAGGTCGACCGCTGTCGGGTCCAGCACGAGACGACGCAGCTGGTCGGCGCTCTTTTCGGTCGCGTCCCCCAGGGAGGTGACCACGTGTCCGAGCAGCGTGACGAGACCGAGTCGGGTGGCCATGGCCTGGTGCAGAGCAGTGACGTCGGAGTACCCGACCAACACCTTCGGCTCGGCCTCTGCCAGCCGGCGCCAGTCGAGCAGGTCGACCATCCGTTGGGCGCCGTACCCGCCACGCGCGACCCAGACCCCGGCCAGGTCGGCATCGGCCCACGCGGCTGCGAAGTCAGCGGCCCGGTCCTCATCAGAGGCGGCCAGGTAGCCGAGCGACGGATGCCGTCCCAGCACATGCTGCCCCAGCTGCACCCGCAGACCCCAGGACTCCAACCGTGCCATGCCGACGCGCAGCCGCTCCTCCGGTACGACGCCCGAGGTGGCGACCACACCCACCGCGTCACCCGGGTGCAGCCGCGGCGGCCGGAGCAGCGCGTTGCCGACGGCCCGACGGGCCGGAGCGAGCGCCTTGCGTCGTCGCAGCCCCGTGTCCCTCAGGCGTGCCACCAGCTCGCGCGACGAGATCGGGACCGCGCCCCCCGCCACCAGCCGGTCGTACGCCTCACCCGGCACGTCGTAGTGGTCGCGTTCGAACCCGCGACGCGGGACACCGTGGTGAGCCGCGAACCGGTGCAGCTCGTCCAGCGAGTCGTCGCTGACGAGGTGTGACCACAGCCTGCCGTGCGCCGGCCACGCAGGCGGGTCGATGAAGATCGTCACCCGATCACCGTGCCACACCCAGACGCCGGACCGGCGCGGCGCCGGCCGCGGGAGAGGCTGGGCTCAGGCCGTGTCGGCTCCGGTTTCACGGCGTACGTCGCACGCGTCATCGAGCAACATCCGCCACGACCGCACGAATCCCGCGTCGACGTGCGACTTCGACCAGGACTCGCCCGGCCGCACCACCGCACCCAGATGCACCGACCGAATGCCGGAGAGCACGAGCCACGGCACGTGCTCCGGTCGTACGCCGTCGGCGGCGATGGCCAACGCGGCGAAGTCCGGGGATGCGTGGGCGAGCGTCATCAGGTCGTCGAAGCCGGAGTCCATGCCCAGCACCGCGCCCGCGGTGTGGACGCCGTCGAGTCCGGGAAGCCCGGAGAGCTGCCGGACCGCCCGTCGCGGTTCGAGGATGTGGTCGAACGCGCGGTCGAACGTCCAGGGCTTGCCGAGCAGGCCGTCGGCGAGTGCGGCGCACGTATCCACGTCGATGTCGAGATCACGCGTCAGGAAGCCGAAGACGAAGCCCTCGACGCCGAGCGAGAGGTAGTCGGCCACGAGACCGCGTAATCGCGCGAACTCACCGCCCTGAGTCGTGAAGCCGTCGCTGAGACGCAACGTGACCCGCACGGGCAGGTCCGTCGCCCGTACGATCGCGCTGACCGTGGCCGGCTCGACGGAGCGGAACCCCGCCGCTCCGACGGCAGCCACATGAAGTCGGTGCGCCCCGCCCAGCTGGGCTCGTTCGGCGTCCTGCGGGTGCAGTGCCACCACCTCGACCAACGGTGGCCGTTTCGGTTCTCTGCTCATTTGAACAGAGTGCCAGGATGGAGGGCATGACCCCGGGAGACCCGCTGATGGCTGCGCGACAACGTGTCCTCGCCGATCTCGCAGCGCAGGGGCTCGTCGACCCGCACACCGTGTCCGTGGTCGAGGACTGCGTCTCGCAGCGCAGGTGGTGGTTGTCCCAGTGGGCCAAAGGTGCGCCCTTCGTCGACGGTCTCGTGGCCCAGGACGTGCAGGACTCGCTGTTCGACGAGGCCCGCCGGTGGCCGCTGTGCTTCGGCTGCGCCGATCCGATCGAGCACAGCCTCTCGATCGAGCCCGAGCTCGGTCCCGACCCGCACTGGGTGTGCTCGGAGTCAGGTCACGTCGTGGCCCCGTTGGGTGCGCTGCCGGCACTCAGCCTTCCCGAGGACTAGCGCCGCATCGGAGTTATGAGGGCAGTCCGTCAGCCGGGTTATGAGCGGCGGAAGATCTTGCGCAGCAGCCACAGTCCGACCAGTGCACCGATGAGGTACGGGGCGTAGCGCTTGACCAGGACGGGCAGCACGGTCGCGCCGAGATCGAGCTCGGCGGCCGGGATTTCGGTCGGGGCCGGGCGGCGCGACGCCGATGGTGACGAGGACGCGGACGGCAACGACGATGGCGCCGCCGTTGCGGAGGTCTCGCTCGCTGCCGACATCACCGCTCGGGCGGCTTGTTTGGCGATCGGGGTGTCCTCACCGTCGGCTGCGGGCCTGCTCGCCGCCTCCTCCTGCCCCGGCTGAGCCGCCTCCGAGCTGCCCAGCTTGACCTCCAGGCAGGCCGAGAACTGCGCGAGCAGCTTGTCGCTGACGTCCTGCATCACGCCTCGACCGAACTGCGCGGGTTTGCCGGTGATGCTGAGATCGGTCACGACCTTCACATCGGTCGCGGCGTCGCCCGCACTCTGCAACGTCGCCGTGACACTGGCCGCAGCAGTTCCGTTACCGCGCTTGTCCTTGCCCTTGGCCTCGATCACCGCTCGGTGGGCGGCCTCGTCGCGTTCTACGAACCGGCCCGTCCCGTTGTACTGCAGGGAGATCGGCCCGAGCTTGACCTTGCACAGGCCCTCGAAGGCTTCACCGTCGTACGACGTGAGTGCCGCCCCGGGAAAGCACGGGGCGATGCGCTCCAGGTCGTTGAACGCAGCCCAGGCGACGTCGATGGCCGCGGGCACGGTGAACGAGTGCGTCAGCTCCATGCAGGCACGGCTCCCTTCGAGGTGGGACAGTCAACGCCGCTCAGGCGCCGGCAGCAGCCAGGACCGCCCGACCCGTCAGCACGCTCGCGAGGTGTCGACGGTACTCGGCGTCACCGTTGGTGTCCGACGGCGGGTTGGTCCCGTCGGCGGCCCGGGCGCAGGCTGCCTTGACTGCCGCTGCTGAGGCGGGCTGTCCGACCAGTGCCTGTTCGACGGCGGTCGCACGCAGCGCGGTCGAGCCCATGTTGGTCAGCCCGATCTTCGCTGCCGAGATGTGGCCACCTTCGGACTGGACCGCCGCTGCCACCGCGACGATAGACCACTGTTGGGCCACCCGCGTGAATTTCTCGTAGTGGCCTCCCCAGCCGGTGTGCTTGGGAATCCGGATCTTCGTGAGGATCTCGTTCTCGCCCAGCACGGTCGTGAAGAGGTCCTCGAAGAAGTCGGCGGCCGCCACCGTCCGCTCGCCGTCGGCACCGGCGATGACGAGCTCGGCGTCCAGCGCGAGGATCGGCGCCGGCAGGTCTCCGGCCGGGTCGGCATGGGCCAGCGCACCACCGAGGGTGCCGCGATGCCGCACCTGCGGATCGGCCACCGTCTCCGCCGCCTTGGCGAGGACGAGAGCGTGGTCGCGCACCAACGAGTGGTGGGCGACCTCGTCGTGGGTGGCCATGGCGCCGATCACGATCGCGTCGCCGTCCTCACTGATCCCGTGCAGCTCTGGCACCTTCCCGATGTCGACCAACAGGGTGGGAGCTGCCAGCCGGAGCTTGAGCACCGGGATGAGGCTGTGGCCGCCGGCGAGCACCTTGATCTCGTCCGCGTCACTTCCCAGTGCAGCAAACACGTCCGCCAGGGTTTCGGGTGCCGTGTAGTCGAACTCGGCGGGAATCATGACGCTCCCCCTTCAGAGGTGGCCGCGTTGTGCGACGGCAGCGCGCCGTCGTCCACGGTCGGGTTGTCAGTCGGAGTCGCCGCCCCCGAGGAGGCGTGCTGGATCGCGGTCCAGACCCGGTGTGGTGAGCAGGGCATCTCGATGTCCTTCACACCGAGGTGGCGTACGGCGTCGATCACTGCGTTGACGACAGCCGGTGTCGACGCGATCGTGCCGGCTTCACCGACTCCCTTGACGCCCAGCGCGTTACCCGTCGCAGGGGTCGTCGTACGGGACGTCGTGAGTGTCGGGAGGTCTGCCGCGCTCGGTACGAGGTAATCGACGAAGGAGCCTGTCACGAGGGTGCCGGCGTCGTCATACAGCGCCTCCTCGAACAGCGCCTGCGCGATCCCTTGCACGACGCCGCCGTGGATCTGCCCTTCGACGACGAGCGGATTGACGACATTGCCGACGTCATCGACACAGGTGTAGTTGCGGATCTCCACGTTGCCGGTCTCGGTGTCGACCTCGACAGCGCACAGATGGGTGCCATGAGGGAACGAGAAGTTGGCCGGGTCGTAAGTCGCGTCCGCGTCCAGCGAGGGTTCGACGCCGTCCGGCATGTCGTGCGCCGAGAACACCGCGAAGGCGATGTCGGTCAGCCCCTTGCTGGCACCCGTGCCCTTGACGGTGAACGAGCCGTCCTTGAACTCCAGGTCGTCGACGTTCGCCTCGAGCAGGTGGGCCGCGATGGGCTTCGCCTTCTCGATCACCTTGTCTGCTGCCGCCACGATCGCCATACCGCCGACGACAAGGGACCGGGAGCCATACGTGTCGAGGCCACGAGGCGATGTCTGGGTGTCCCCGTGCAGGATCTCGATGTCGTCGAACGGGATGCCGAGCCGGTCCGCCACGATCTGGCTCCAGGCGGTCTCATGGCTCTGGCCGTGTGGACTGGTGCCGGTGACGACTTCGACCTTGCCGCTGGCGAGCATCCGGATCGACGCGTGCTCCCAGCCTCCGGCTGCATAGGACAACGCACCGAGGACGCGCGACGGCGCGAGCCCGCACATCTCGGTGAACGTCGAGACACCGATGCCGAGCTGCACCGGATCGCCGTCATCACGCCGCTTCTGCTGCTCGGCACGCAACGCGTCGTAGCCGAACAGCTCCATCGCCTTGTCCGTCGCCGCTTCGTAGTTGCCCGAGTCGTACTCCATGCCGGCGACCGACGTGAACGGGAACTCCTCGTGCTTGATCCAGTTCTTGCGCCGGACCTCGACGGGGTCCTCGCCGAGCTCGACAGCGAGCTCGGTCATCATCCGTTCGACGGCGAAGGTCGCCTCCGGCCGACCGGCACCACGGTAGGCGTCGGTCCAGTTCTTGTTGGTGAAGATGTTGCGGCAGGTGAACCGGTAGGCGTCGAACTTGTAGATGCCGTTGAACATGAACGCACCGAGGATCGGGACGCCCGGACCCACCAGACGCAGGTAGGCGCCCATGTCGGCCATCAGGTGGACGTCCAGGCCGGTGACGGTGCCGTCACGCTTGGCCGTGATGGTGATGTCCTGGATCTGGTCGCGGCCGTGGTGGGCCGACATCAGCGATTCCGAGCGGGACTCGGTGTACTTCGCGGGCTTGCCCAGCTTGCGCGCGACGAGGGTCGTGATGACCTCTTCGGGCGTGACCGGGATCTTGCCGCCGAAGCCGCCGCCGACGTCGGGAGCGACGACGCGCACCTTCTGTTCCTCGATACCGAGGGTCAGGGCGAGCATGGTGCGCAGGATGTGCGGCACCTGGGTCGAGGAGTGCACGAGCACG
>JANLYC010000155.1:0-8453 GCA_031365435.1 Nocardioidaceae bacterium | reverse complement strand
CGCCGCGCCCGATATCGACCTCATGGGTCAGCGTCAGCGTCACCGCCTCACCGGCCTCTGCCTCGTCCTGCTGCCCCGCCGGCCCCATCTTGTGGACTAGGCAAACGTGCCTGGCGCACCTGAGGTTTGCCTCGCTGACCTGGTGGTTCAAGGCGTATGACGGCCCAGCCCGCGCCCGGCTGAATCCGATGAGTCGCGTCACACCTTCGCCGTTGGCAACCGACCCGGCCCGCTGCAGCACCACCAGATCGGCCACCCCCGCCGTTCCTCGACTTGAGTCCGGCGGCCGGATCAGGGACGGTGGATGGGTCCGGCATGCAATCGACGGAAGAGAGCCTGATGCTCACCCTCACCGAGAACGCCACCGACGTCGTCAAGACGATCACCGAACAGACCACCGAGTCCGAGGCCGCCGGCCTCAGGATCAGCAAGCAGGAGTCCGATCCCAGTGCGCTCGGCCTCACGCCGGTCGAGAGTCCCCAGCCCGGCGACCAGGTCCTCGAAGCCGACGGCGCCCGCATCTACCTCGACGAAGCCGCTGCTGCGGCGCTCGCAAACGAAGTTCTCGACGCCAAGGTCGACGAATCCGGATCCGTGCAGTTCGGCATCGCCCCCCAGGCCTGACCCGGCCACCGGCAAGGCCCTCGTCCCATCGGGCGGGAGCCTTCGCGCACCCCACGGGCAGGAGATCCGGGCGGGGGCCTTCGCGCACCCTCACGGGCAGGAGGTCTGGGCGTCAAGACCCCCACGGGCAGGCGGTCAGGACGTCAGGGCGTCGCGCACCGGGATGAACTTCGCGGCCGCCTCGGCCAGTTCTGCCTCGGGCTCGGAGTCGGCCACGATGCCGCAGCCCGCGAACAGCCGCACGCGCTGGCCGTCGTACTCCGCCGAGCGCAGCGCGATGCCCCACTCACCATCCCCGCTGACGTCCATCCACCCGACGGGCCCGGCATAACGACCCCGGTCCATGCCCTCGAGCTCGGCGATCAGCGCGACCGCGTCGGGCGTCGGGGTCCCGCCCACTGCAGCGCTCGGGTGCAGCGCCGCCGCCAACCCCAGCGAGCTCGTGACGTCGTCGAGCACGCCGGTGACGTCGGTGGCCAGGTGCATGACGTTCGGCAGGTGCAGGACGAAGGGGCTCTCCGGCACGTTCATGCTCAGGCAGTACGGCGCGAGCGCGTCGGCCACGGAGCGGACGGCGAACTCGTGCTCCTCGAGGTCCTTCGAGGAACGCGCGAGCGTCGCGGCCAGGGCAAGGTCGTGCGCGTCGTCACCGGTACGCCGGATGGTGCCGGCCAGCACCCGGCTGGTGACCAGGCCGCGCTCCCGTCGGACGAGCATCTCCGGCGTGGCACCGAACAGCCCGTCGACGTGAAAGGTCCAGCAGGCCGGGTAGCGCTCCGCCAGCCGACGCAGCGGTGCCCGCACGTCGAGGTCCTCGTCGAGCTCGGCGATCAGGTCGCGAGCCAGCACCACTTTGTCGAGGTTGCCGGCCCTGATACGCCGGACTGCCTCGGCCACGACGAGCTCCCAGCTCGCACCGCTCATGGCGCCGTCGCTGAAGAGCACCTCGCCAGGGAGGTCGACGGGCTGCTGTTCGGTGAGTCGCGGTGCCGGTTCCAGCGAGCCGCGCCCCACGGTGGTCACCCAGGCGAGGTCGCCACGTCGACCCACGATCACCGACGGCACGACCAGCGCCGAGTCGCCGGGCCTGTCGGCATACGCGAACGAGCCGAAAGCGAGCAGGCCGCTGCCCGGGACGTCGGCCTCGTCACGGACCACGCAGTGCTCGGCCACGGCGCGCCACCACTGTTCGGCTGCCTGGAACCGTTCGGGGCCGGCGCACTCGAACCGCGCCACCTCGCCCCACGCGACGAGACCATCGCCGCGGTGCACCCACGACAAGGGAGCGGGACGGGGAAGCAGGTCGATGAGCGGCCCCGGGTCGGCGATGACCACCGTGCGCGCCACGAGCGGGGCGAGGTGCGAGCTGTGCTGCGCGGCGGCGGCGTCGTATGCCGGTCGCGGCGCGGGGGTTGTCACAGAGGGAAGCCTACGACCTGCCCGGCCACCACAGCATGCGAGGCTAGGCCCCATGAGTCGAGCCAGCCTGGACAAGCAGCCGCGCGACGTGGCGGCCATGTTCGACGACGTGGCCGAACGCTACGACCTCACCAACGACGTGCTCTCGCTCGGCCAGGATCGTCGCTGGCGGCGGACGGTGCTCGGCGCCGTCGACGCCAGACCCGGTGAGCTGATTCTCGACCTGGCGGCGGGAACCGGCACCAGCAGCGTGCCGTTCGCGCTGGCGGGAGCGACGGTGGTGCCGTGCGACTTCTCAGTGGGCATGCTCGTCGTCGGCAAGCGCGAACGGCCGCGGTTGCCGTTTGTCGCCGGGGACGCAACCGTGCTGCCATTCGCCGACGAGACGTTCGACGCCGTGACGATTTCATTTGGCCTGCGCAACATCCACGACTTCCCGCGTGGCCTCGCCGAGATGCTGCGGGTCACGCGGTCGGGTGGCCGCCTGGTCGTGTGCGAGTTCAGCCAGCCCACCAACCAGGCGTTCCGCACCGTCTACACCGAGTACCTCATGAAGGCGCTGCCCAGCGTCGCGCGCGCCGTGTCGTCCAACCCGGAGTCGTACGTCTATCTCGCCGAGTCGATCCAGGCCTGGCCGGACCAGGCCGGGCTGGCCGCTGCGATCGCGAGCTCCGGTTGGCGCAGCGTCGAGTGGCGCAACCTGTCCGGCGGCATTGTCGCCCTCCACCGCGCCACCCGCTGATGCGGCGCCAAGATCCGAGAGCTGCCAGGTCAGGGCAAGGCAACTCGCGGATCCTTCGCCAAGGCTTAGAGTGCCTGGACACCACGCGACACGACGGAGGCACCTGATGGCGGTCGACCCACACGTCAGCGAGCTCATCGGGCAGCGCAACGTCGGTTCGCTGGCCACCATCAAGCGCGACGGGCGACCGCAGCTGTCCAACGTCAGCTACACGTATGACGCCGAGGCCGGCCTGGTGCGGATGTCCCTCACCGACGACCGCGCCAAGATCTACAACCTGCGCCGCGACCCACGCGCCTCGATGCTGGTCCAGAGCCCTGACGGATGGACCTACGCGGTGGTCGAGGGCGACATGGAGCTCACGCCGACCGCTGCGGATCCGCGGGACGCCACGGTCGAGGAGCTCATCGAGGTCTTCCGGCTTGTAGCCGGCAAGGAGCACCCCGACTGGGACGAGTACCGCGCGGCGATGGTGGCGGACCACCGCCTGTTGGGCCGACTGCGGGTGACGCATGCCTACGGTTTGCCCCGGCGCTGACACGGCGGACCCCGAGCGGCGGGGTCGCCCTTCCAAGCGGCCCGGGCCACCGAAGGGGCCCCGCCAGGAAGTGGCCATTGAGCCGGCCGATGAGCTGGCATGAGAGTGCGGCGCTCGACAGGCAACGCGGTGGTGCACCCGTCGGTGGCAGGTCCTAGACTGGGCCGTGGCCCGGCTCGTGAAGAATTTCACTTGGTCGGCGCCACCTTGTGTACGGCCTCTCCGAAGGAACCGCCAGCCATGACCGAGACCGCCACCACCGGACTGCCCTCCGCGTCCGATCGGCAGGCCGACGTCATCGTCGTCGGCGCCGGCCCCGGAGGCTCCACGGCGGCCACGTATCTCGCGCAGGCCGGCCTCGACGTCCTCTTGCTGGAGAAGACGGCATTCCCGCGCGAGAAGGTCTGTGGAGACGGTCTCACCCCCCGCGCGGTCCGCCAGCTCGTCTCGCTGGGCATCGACCTCGACCAGCCGGGCTGGATCAGGAACCACGGTCTGCGGATCGTCGGCGGCGGTCACCGGCTCGAGCTGCCGTGGCCTGACCTGACCGACTACCCGAACTACGGCCTCGTGCGCACCCGGATGGACTTCGACGAGATCCTGGCGCGCAACGCCCAGAAGGTGGGAGCCAGGCTGCGCGAGCAGACAGCGGTGACGGGACCCGTCCTCGATGCCACCGACCGGATCGTCGGCGTCACTGCCCGCACCGTCGACGAGCGTGGGCGCAAGACCGGCGACGAGGTCACGTTCCGCGCCCCCATCGTCATCGCGGCCGATGGCAACTCGACGCGCCTGAGCCTGGCGATGGGTCTGCAGAAGCGCGACAACCGTCCGATGGGTGTCGCCGTGCGCACCTACTACACCAGCCCCCGCCACGATGACGACTGGCTCGAGTCGTGGCTCGAGCTGTGGGACGGCAAGCCGGGCGAGAGCAAGCTGCTCCCGGGCTACGGCTGGATCTTCGGCGTCGGCGACGGGACAGTCAACGTCGGTCTCGGCATCCTCAACACCTCGTCTGCGTTCCAGCACGTCGACTACAAGGACCTGCTCAAGCGCTGGCTCGACCACACACCCGAGGAGTGGGGATTCCGCGACCACAACATGGTCTCGCCGGTTCGCGGCGCCGCCCTCCCGATGGGGTTCAACCGCAAACCGCACTACGCCAACGGCATGCTGCTGGTCGGCGACGCGGGTGGCATGGTCAACCCTTTCAACGGCGAGGGCATTGCGTACGCGATGGAGTCCGGCGAGCTGGCCGCCGACGTCGTCAGCCAGGCGCTGAGCCGTACGACGGCCGACGCGCGCGAACGTGCACTGCACGGCTACGTCACCGCGCTCGACCAGCGCTACGGCGGCTACTACACGGCGGGCCGCCTCTTCGTGAAGGCGATCGGCAACCCCACTGTCATGAAGACCCTCACCCGCTACGGGCTGCCGCGGCCGAGCCTCATGCGCATCGCCCTGAAGCTGCTGGCGAACCTCACCGACGCCCGTGACGGCGACCTCACGGACCGCGTCGTCAACGGCCTGTCCAAGGTCGCCCCCACGGCATGAAAGGCGCGGTTCTAGGATGGCGAAACGTGCGTGCCAGCAGTGGACGCAGGAGAGCGCACTCGCAACGAGGGACGGGAGGCAGCCGCGATGAGTGAGTACGTGCCGATTCTCGGCCTGATGCTGTTGGCGGCTCTGTTCGCGATCGGGTCCGTGGCGGTGAGCTCCTTGATCGGGCCGAAGCGGTACAACCGCGCCAAGCTCGACTCCTACGAGTGCGGGATCCAGCCGACTCCGCAACCGGTCGGCGGTGGCAAGTTCCCGGTGAAGTACTACATCACCGCGATGCTGTTCATCGTCTTCGACATCGAGATCATCTTCTTGTTCCCGTGGGCCGTCTACTTCGACAGCATGAAGGTCTTCGGCCTCGTCGAGATGGTCCTGTTCATCGGCACCGTCTTCGTCGCGTACGCCTACGTATGGCGGCGCGGCGGCCTGGAATGGGACTGAGGTAGTTCACGTGGGTATCGAAGAGAAGCTGCCGTCCGGCGTCCTGCTGACCACGGTCGAAGGCCTCGCAGGGTATTTCCGTAAGGCCTCCTTGTGGCCCGCGACGTTCGGCCTGGCCTGCTGCGCCATCGAGATGATGACCTCCGGTGGTCCCCGCTACGACCTGGCACGCTTCGGCATGGAGGTGTTCCGCGCCTCGCCGCGGCAGGCTGACCTCATGATCGTGGCCGGTCGCGTCAGCCAGAAGATGGCGCCTGTGCTGCGTCAGATCTACGACCAGATGCCCAACCCGAAGTACGTCCTCGCGATGGGTGTGTGCGCGAGCAGCGGTGGCATGTTCAACAACTACGCGATCGTCCAGGGCGTCGACCACGTCGTGCCCGTCGACATGTACCTCCCCGGCTGTCCGCCGCGGCCCGAGATGCTGATCGACGCGATCCTCAAGCTGCACGACGACATCCAGCACTCCAAGCTCGGGGCGCACCGCCTTGCCGAGGAGCAGAGCGGCGAGCGGGCTGCGCTGGCGGCGGAGCCCACGTCCGAGATGCGAGGACTGCTGCGATGACCGACGAGAAGCCGCCCCCGATGCCTCCTGCCGGGCAGCCGGCCGGTGTACCGGAGAAGCCCGTCGGCGACCGTTCCCTCGACGACAAGCCTGTCGCTGAGCGTTCGATCGAGGACAAGTCGCTCCACGGCGACGACATCGTGTTGAGTGATGACCCCGGGCCGCTGCCGCAGCAGGACCTCGATGTCGTCGACGTCCGGACGGGGATGTTCGGTGTCTCCGGATCGGGCGACACCTCGGGCTACGGCGGGCTGGTGCGTCCCGTCGCGATCCCGGGCGCCACCCAGCGCCCCTTCGGCGGCTGGTTCGACGCGTTGGCCGACCACCTCGGCCAGGCGCTCGAGCCGCACGGTGCCGCCGAGGCGATCGACAAGGTCGTGGTGCACCGGGGTGAGATCACGTTCCACGTGGCGCGCGAGAAGCTCGTCGCGGTGATGCAGACCATGCGCGACGACCCTGAGCTGCGCTTCGAGCTGTGCAGCGGGGTGAGCGGCGTGCACTACCCCCACGAGGAGGGTGCCGAGCTGCACGCCGTCTACCACCTGCTCTCGATGACACACAACCGCCGCATCCGGGTCGAGGTGACCTGTCCCGACGCTGACCCCCACATCCCGTCGGTCGTCGCCGTCTATCCGACGGCCGACTGGCACGAACGCGAGACCTACGACTTCTTCGGCATCATCTTCGACGGCCACCCGGCCCTCACCCGGATCCAGATGCCCGATGACTGGCCCGGTCACCCGCAGCGCAAGGACTACCCGCTCGGTGGAATCCCCGTCGAGTACAAGGGTGCGACGATTCCGCCGCCTGACCGTCGGAGGTCTTACAGCTGATGACCGAGACAACCAACCCCACCAGTGCAGCAAACACCGAGACTCGCACCTCGGGTGGGCGCGACCCCTACGCCACTGCTCAGGACACGACAGCGGGCAAGGTCTTCACCGTCACCGGTCAGGACTGGGACTCGGTCGTCGCCGGCATCGATGTCGAGGCCGAGGAGCGCGTCGTCGTCAACATGGGTCCGCAGCACCCCTCCACCCACGGGGTGCTCCGGCTGATCCTCGAGCTCGACGGCGAGACGGTCACGGAGTGCAGGTGCGGGATCGGCTACCTCCACACCGGCATCGAGAAGAACATGGAGTACCGCAACTGGACGCAGGGCGTCACGTTCTGCACCCGGATGGACTACCTCGCGCCCTTCTACAACGAAGCGACCTACTGCTTCGGCGTGGAGCGGCTCCTCGACATCGAGAACGACATCCCGGAGAAGGCGCAGGTCATGCGCGTCCTCCTCATGGAGCTCAACCGCATCTCCTCCCACCTCGTCGCGATTGCGACCGGTGGCATGGAGATCGGTGCGCTCACCGTGATGACGATCGGGTTCCGCGAACGCGAGCTGTGCCTCGACCTGTTCGAGCTCATCACCGGCCTGCGGATGAACCACGCGTTCATCCGACCCGGTGGAGTGGCCCAGGACATGCCTCCTGGCGCACTGGACAAGATCGTCGAGTTCCTCGGGATCATGCGCAAGCGGCTGCGCGAGTACGCCGATCTGTGCAACGCGAACCCGATCTTCAGGGCCCGTGTGGTCGAGGTGGGCTACCTCGATCTCGAGGGCTGCCGGGCCCTCGGCGCCACCGGCCCGGTGCTGCGAGCGACCGGTTACGACTGGGACCTGCGCAAGAAGCAGCCGTACTCCGGCTACGAGGACTACGACTTCGATGTCTGCACGTGGGACACCGCCGACTCCTACGGGCGGTTCCGCATCCGTCTCGACGAGATGACACAGTCCCTGCGCATCGTCGAGCAGTGCGCCGAACGGCTGCAGGGCCTCGAGGGCAAGCCGACCATGATCGGCGACAAGAAGATCGCGTGGCCCAGCCAGCTGGCTGTCGGCTCCGACGGCATGGGCAACTCTCTCGACCACATCCGCCACATCATGGGGGAGTCCATGGAGGCCCTGATCCACCACTTCAAGCTGGTCACCGAGGGATTCCATGTGCCGGCCGGTCAGGCCTATGTTCCGGTCGAGTCACCACGGGGCGAGCTCGGCTGCCACGTCGTCTCCGACGGCGGCACCCGGCCCTACCGTGCGCATTTCCGTGACCCCTCGTTCGTCAACCTGCAGTCCGCCCCGGCGATGAGCGAAGGCGGCCAGGTCGCCGACGTCATCGTCGCGGTCGCCAGCATCGATCCCGTGATGGGAGGGGTCGACCGATGACCAGCCCCCAGGAGCGGGCCACCGTGTCAGCGCCAGCACAGTCCGAGCTCGCCGCGGCGCCTTACTCGCAGGAGACCATGGACGAGCTCCGTGAGATCACTGCTCGCTACCCGCAGCCCCGGTCCGCCCTGCTGCCCATGCTGCATCTGATCCAGAGCGTGGACGGCTGTGTCACGCCGCGCGGCATCGAGGTCTGTGCAGAGCTGCTGTCGATCAGCGCGGCCGAGGTGTCGGGTGTGGCGACGTTCTACACGATGTACAAGCGTCGTCCCGTCGGCGACTACCACGTCGGTGTGTGCACCAACACGCTGTGCGCAGTCATGGGTGGGGACGCCATCTTCGA
>JANLYC010000127.1:0-9420 GCA_031365435.1 Nocardioidaceae bacterium | reverse complement strand
CCCCCCCCGGCCGGGGGGCCGCCGTTGTTGCGGTTGCAACCCCCCCCCCACCACGCTCGGCACCACCCAGCAACACCCCTGACATTCCTCCTGACCCTCGAAAGGCCCGTCATGACAGGATCGCGGTTCCTCCGGCTCGGCCTCGCGGCCGTCTGTCTGAGCGTGCTGCTGGTCCTCGTGTCGGCCGTGCTGTTCACCAGGTCCGACTCAGCGACACCACAGGCGCTCGGCCGGGGACCTGTCGCTGCCTCCGAGGTCTCCACGTCGGGAGACCTGTCCGCGACGATCTCGTCGCTCCAGTCCAGGCTGCAACGGCTGCCGACGGACTCCGAGTCGTGGGCGGCTCTGGGTACCGCCTACGTGCAGCAGGCCCGCATCACCGGCGACCCGAGCTTCTATCCGAAGGCCGCCGGAGTCCTGGGCCGTTCTCTGGAGGAGTCCCCGAGCGGGAACGCGGCGGCTCTCACCGGACAGGCTGCGCTCGCGGCGGCGCGGCACGACTTCCAGGGCGCCTATCGGCTCACCTCGAAGGCCATGGCCATCAATGCGTTCAGCTCGTCGACGATGGCCATCCGGTTCGATGCGTTGATCGAGCTCGGGCGGTATGGCGATGCGCTGCGTGAGCTGAAGCGGTACGCCGGCCTCAAGCCGGGCGTTCCGGCATACACCCGAATCTCGTACAACTACGAGCTGCACGGAAACCTCCGAGGCGCTCGATACGCCATGCAACGAGCTCTCGACATCGCGTACTCGCCGGACGACCGCGCCTTCGCGCTGTTCGAGCTGGGGGAGCTGGCATGGAACGCGGGTCGGCTGCGCGACGCCTCGAGCCTGTACCAGCAGGGCCTGCGGGCCGATCCGAGCTATGTCGCCAACCTCTACGGACTCGCCAAGACCGATGCGGGGCTGGGTCGCACCGACCGTGCCGTACGCCGGTACCAGGAGGTGATCAACCGGCTGCCGCAACCGACGTACATCATCGAGTTCGCCGACCTGCTCACGTCGCTCGGACGCGTAGACGAGGCGGCTGCGCAGCAACGCCTGATCGACGCCCAGCAACGGATCTTCCGCGCCGCGGGGGTCAACCTCGATCTCGAGCTCGCGCTGTACGACGCGTCGCACGGCCGTCCGGCGCGCGCGCTGGAGCAGGCTAAGACGGCCTGGCGGGAGCGCAAGAGCATCTTCGTCGAGGACGCCCTTGCGTGGGCCTTGCACGTCAACGGACGTGACCGCGCTGCGCTTCGGCACCTCGACTCGGCACAGCGGCTGGGCACGCGCAGTGCGCTGTTCGCGTTCCATCGCGGCATGGTCGAACGCGCTCTCGGCCGCAGCAGCGAGGCGATCTCGTCGCTGCGTCAGGCTCTCGCGACCAACCCGGCGTTCAACCCGGTCTTCGCGGCCCAGGCGGAGCGTGCCCTGCACGCCATGGAACGAGGACAGTGAGATGACGCTTGGCTCGCCCAGGTCGCTGCGCAGACGGGCGCTGGTGCTGATCGTGCTGGTGACCGGCCTCGTGCTCGGGCCGGCGTACGCCGCCAGCGCCCACCCGCTCGGCAACTTCACCATCAACCACTTCAACGGTCTCACGGTGACCCCGACCACCGTGAGCGACAACGCCGTGGTCGACTCGGCGGAGCTCCCCACCATCTCCGACCGGGACACCGTGGACGCCGACGGCGACGGTGAGGTCAGTGCCGGCGAGCGCGGGGTTTACGCCGCCGACCGCTGCAACGCGCTCGCGGATCAACTCGTGCTGACCGTCGGCGGAACGACGGCGCCGTGGACCGTGACGAGGACGAGCTATACCTATCATCCCGGCGCCGCCGGACTCGAGACCAGCCGGCTCGAGTGCGGCCTCGAGGCGAAGGTCGACCTGTCGTCGCCGGCCATCGTCACCTTCGACGACCGCTACCTGAGCCAACGCATCGGCTGGCGGGAGATCACCGCGATCGGGCAGGGCGTCAACCTGGGCCGGCGTGACGTGGCGACGCGGAGCATCTCGGACGAGCTGCGTGCCTACCCGAACAACCTGCTCACCTCGCCACTCGACCAGAGATCGGTCACGTTCGACGCCAAGCCCGGCGCCGACTCCGGCGGTTCGGCGTTGCCGACGGTGTCGGGGGCCGGACCGTTCTCGTCGATGCTGGCCGGTGTCACGACACGCCTTGACGGTCTCGTGGGCGGCAAGGACCTGACGCTCGGCGTGGGTCTGCTCGCGGTGCTCCTGTCGTTGCTCCTGGGGGCCTCGCACGCGGCGTTGCCCGGACACGGCAAGACGCTCATGGCGGCGTACATGGTGGGCACCCGGGGCACTCCTCGAGATGCCGTGCTGATCGGGGCGACCGTGACCTTGGCTCATACGTCGGGGGTCCTCATCCTCGGGCTGCTCTTCAACGCGTCCGCCTCGTTCGCCGGCGAGACTGTGCTCGCGGTGCTCGGCGTCATCAGCGGTCTGCTCGTTGCCGGTATCGGGGTCACCCTGGTGCGTGGCGCCTGGCGGCGGCACCGGATCAGCGGCGTCGACGAGCTCTGGGGGCACGGCCACGGTCACGGTCACGGCCACGGTCACGGCCACGAGCCGGCGGACCTGCCTCGCGCGGCAGAACATGACGCTCCCGCGCTGACACAGCCGGATCTCACGGACGTCACGACCTCGGGCACCCTCGTCCTGGCCGCCGCCCCGACTCAGGCGGGCGCATCCGAGAAGGTGCCTGCGCACGAACACGCCAAGAGCGAACAGGGGTTCCGCAGGATGACGCTCGTGGGCATGGGGCTGGCAGGTGGCCTCGTGCCGAGCCCGTCCGCCCTGATCGTGCTGCTCGGGGCGATCGCGCTGGGTCGGACGGTCTTCGGTATCGGCCTCGTGCTGGCCTATGGCATCGGGATGGCTGCGACGCTGACGACGATCGGCTACCTCGTCGCCAAGCTGCCCGGGCGGCTGCAGCGCCTACGACGCTTCTCCACCCACCGCTGGCTCTCTCGGCTGGCCACGACCGGCCCGGTGCTCACGGCATGCCTGGTTCTCGTTGTCGGGCTCGCGTTGGCCTGGCGCAGTGCCGGTCCCTTGGTCTGAGCCGTCCCGTCGGCGAAGTGGTGAGGTATCACGGTGCCCCTGCACTTGACAGGATGGGAGGTGACCCACTTCTGGTGCGGGTCAGAGGAGGCGCGTCATGACCAGCTATCGCGAGGTGTATGACGCCAGCGTGCGCGACCCGGAGACCTTCTGGGGCGAGTGCGCCGGCCTTGTCGACTGGTTCAGCAAGCCGTCGATCGTGCTCGACCGCTCCGACCCGCCCTTCTACCGGTGGTTCACCGATGGTCGACTCAACACGTGCTACAACGCGCTCGACCGCCACGTCGTCAACGGTCGTGGTGACCAGACGGCGTTGATCTACGACAGCGCTGTGACCGGCACGGTCCGACGGTTCACCTATGCCCAGCTGCTGGAAGAAGTGGCGGCGTTCGCGGGTGGTCTCGCCGGGCTCGGAGTGGGACCAGGTGATCGTGTGGTCATCTACATGCCGATGGTTCCCGAAGCTGTGGTGGCGATGCTCGCGTGCGCTCGGCTCGGCGCCGTGCACTCGGTGGTCTTCGGCGGCTTCGCCGCGGCGGAGCTTGCGCTGCGCATCGACGATGCCCGGCCGACCGTCATCGTGTCAGCCTCATGCGGTATCGAGCCGTCTCGCGTCGTGCCCTACAAGCCGTTGCTGGACGCGGCGCTCGACCTGACCACCCACCAGCCGGCGGCCGTCGTGGTGAAGCAACGCCCCGAGCTCGAGGCCGAGCTCGATCCCGCGCGTGATCTCGACTACGCGGTCGTCCTCATGGCCGGGCGCGATGACCCTGCGCCGTGTGCCGAGGTGGCGGCCACCGATCCGCTGTACATCCTCTACACCTCCGGGACCACCGGTAAGCCCAAAGGGATCGTGCGCGACAACGGCGGTCATGCGGTCGCGCTCGCCTGGTCCATGCACAACATCTACGACGTGTCCGCCGGTCAGGTGTGGTGGACCGCCTCGGATGTCGGCTGGGTGGTCGGGCATTCCTACATCGTGTACGCGCCGCTTTTCGTCGGGGCCACGACCGTGCTCTTCGAAGGCAAACCGGTCGGTACGCCGGACGCGGGCACGTTCTGGCGTGTCGTCGAGGACCACGGCGTGCAAGCGCTGTTCACCGCGCCGACCGCGATCCGCGCCATCAAGAAGGACGACCCCGAGGGCGAGCAGCTGCGACGCCACGACACCTCCACATTGCGACACCTCTTCCTGGCGGGGGAGCGGCTCGATCCCGAGACCTACCACTGGGCGTCCGAGCAGCTCGGCATCCCGGTCATCGACCACTGGTGGCAGACCGAGACCGGGTGGCCGATCGTCGCGAACCTGCGCGGACTGGCGCCCATGGAGATCAAGCCGGGTTCGCCGACGGTTCCGGTTCCCGGGTATGACGTCGTCGTGCTCGATGAGCATGGTGAGGCGGTTCCACCGCACACCGAAGGTGCGATCTGCATCCGGTTGCCGCTGCCGCCCGGCACCCTTCCCACCCTCTGGAACGACGATGACCGTTTCGTCTCGTCGTACCTCAACGCCTTCGACGGCTACTACCTCTCAGGAGACGGCGGTTTCATCGACGAGGACGGGTACGTCTTCGTGATGGGGCGAACCGACGACGTCATCAACGTCGCCGGCCACCGACTCTCGACGGGGTCGATGGAGGCCGTGCTCGCTGCGCATCCGGATGTGGCCGAGTGCGCCGTCATCGGGGCAGCGGACGCCCTGAAAGGTCAGCTCCCGCGTGGCTTCGTGGTGCTCAAGGCCGGGCACGAGGTCGACGAAGCGGCGTTGGCGGCTGAGCTGATCGCCTCGGTTCGCGACCAGATCGGGCCGGTGGCGGCGTTCAAGGACGTAAGCGTCGTCGCGGCCCTTCCCAAGACGAGGTCGGGGAAGATCTTACGCAAGACGATGCGCCAGATCGCCGACGGAGACGATCCGGCCATGCCGTCGACGATCGAGGACCCAGGGGTCCTGGACGCGATGAGGCAGACTTTGCGCCGCAGCTGAGCGTCGCGAGGAGCCATAGTCCGGTGGCGCGGTGTCCAGAGGGTGTCTGAGCTATTGCCCGCCTGTCCGGTGTCTGCTCAGATGGCGGTATGAAGAAGCTCATCAACGACCCCGCCGACGTCGTCAAGGACGCACTGCTCGGCATAGAAGCCGCTCACGCTGACCGTGTCCGTGTCGATCACACGAACAAGATCATCTACCGCAAGGACGCTCCGCGACAGGGCAAGGTCGGCCTCATCTCTGGCGGTGGGTCCGGGCACGAACCTATGCACGGAGGCTTCGTCGGCCTCGGCATGCTCGACGCAGCCTGCGCCGGGGAGGTGTTCACCTCTCCGGTACCCGACCAGATGATGGAGGCGACCAAGGGCGTCGACGGAGGAGCCGGCGTCCTCCACATCGTCAAGAACTACACCGGCGATGTCATGAACTTCGAGATGGCCGCTGAGATGGCGGAAGCCGATGCGGGCACCGAGGTCAAGGCCGTCGTCACCGATGACGACGTGGCCGTCCAGGACAGCCTCTACACCGCCGGCCGCCGCGGAGTCGGCGTCACCGTGCTGCTCGAGAAGCTCGTCGGCGCAGCCGCCGAGGAAGGCCGTTCACTGTCGGAGGTCGCCGACCTGGCCAAGAAGATCAACGACAGCGGTCGCAGCATGGGCATGGCGTTGACGTCCTGCACGGTTCCGGCCGCCGGTAAGCCGACCTTCGAGCTCGCTGACAACGAGATGGAGGTCGGCATCGGCATCCACGGCGAGCCCGGCCGCACACGTCTGCCGCTGGCACCGGCCAAGGACATCGCCGCGCTGTTGTTGGACCCGATTCTCAGCGACCTGCCGTACGGGCAGGGTGACTCGGTGATCGCGTTCGTCAACGGCATGGGCGGCACACCACTCATCGAGCTGTACGTCATGTACAACGAGGTCAACCAGCTGCACAGCAAGGCCGGCATCACGGTGGCGCGGTCGCTGGTCGGCGACTACATCACGTCGCTGGAGATGGCCGGATGCTCGGTGACGCTGCTCAAGGTCGACGACGAGCTCGTTCGGCTGTGGGATGCGCCGGTCAACACTCCCGGCTTGCGCTGGGGCGCGTGAGCATGGGGTTGTCCGTCGACGACCTGGGCTCCTGGGTCAAGCTGTTCGCCGACGTCGTGCACGAGAATGCGGCCATGTTGACCGAGCTCGATGCCGCGATCGGCGACGCTGACCACGGCATCAACATGGAGCGCGGCATGAAGGCGGTCGCAGCGGCAGTGAACGAGGGGTCGTTCGAGACGGCGGACGCACTCCTCAAGAAGGTCGGCATGACCTTGGTGAGCACGGTCGGAGGAGCGAGCGGGCCCCTGTACGGCACGTTCTTCCTGCGTTGTGGGACTGCTCTCACGAGTGTCGACGACATCGATGCCGCGGCGTTCGGCGCTGCTTTGCGCGCTGGGGTCGAGGGGCTCGTGGCGCGCGGCAAGCCCGAGCTCGGGGACAAGACCATGTACGACGCGTGGGCCCCCGCACTGGACGCGTATGACGCTGCGGTCTCGGGCGGATCGTCGTTGGCCCAGGCGTTGCGGGCGGCTGCGGACGCCGCTGCGCAGGGTCGCGACGCAACGATCCCGATGGTCGCACGCAAGGGACGCGCGAGCTATCTGGGGGAGCGCAGCGCCGGGCACCAGGATCCGGGCGCGACCTCCACGACCCTGCTCGTGGAAGCTGCCGCCAGCACGCTCGGATGACGGGCACCGAGGTGGTCGGCCGGGCACCCGCGCGTGGTCACCGATGATCGGCATCGTCGTCGTCTCGCACAGTCGAGCCCTCGCTGATGCCGCCGTCGGCCTGGCTCGCGAGATGGTCGACACCGAGGCGGCACCGGCGATCGTGGTCGCTGCCGGCCTGGACGAGACGACGTTCGGGACCGATGCGACGGCCGTGTCGGCGGCAATCGAGCAGGCGGACTCACCGGACGGCGTGCTGGTGCTGCTCGACCTCGGCAGTGCAGTGCTCAGCGGCGAGATGGCGCTGGAGTTCCTCGACGCGGAAGTGGCGGGGCGGGTCCGCCTGTCGAGCGCGCCACTGGTCGAGGGACTGGTCGCGGCGGTGGTGCTGGCGTCCACGGGTGCCGATCTCGACGCGGTGGCCGCGGAGGCTGAGGCGGGACTGCTGGCCAAGCAGGCGCACCTCGACTCCGGCAGCGCGCCCGCGGTCGGTCTCGCGGAGGGGGACGTGGCTCCCCGCCCCGACGCGAGTGCCGAGATCACCGTCTCCAACCCACACGGGCTGCATGCCCGTCCGGCCGCCAAGGTCGTCACGCTCCTGCGCAGCTTCGACGCCACCGTGACACTGCGCAACCTGGACACCGGGCGGGGGCCGGTGCCGGCGGGCAGCCTGAGTGCCGTCGCGACGCTCGACGCGCGGCGCGGCCACCGGCTCGAGGTGGCGGCCACCGGTGCGCAGGCCGATGCGGCGGTGCGTGCGTTCGAGGAGCTGGCGGGCCGCGACTTCGACGACGTACCGGAGACGTCGACGCCGCCGGTCGCGGCGGCTGCGGCCGCCGGAAGTGGGCTCGACCTGGCGATGGGGCCTGCTGTGGTCCTGAGCGCGGTGGTGGACACGTCCTCCTACGAACCGGGTGATGCAGCGGCCGAGAGCGCCCGATCCACCGAGGCGGTCGAAGCCGTGCGAGCGCGCCTCGACGATCTTCGGCGGCGTACGACGGCGACGGCCGGCCCCGAGGCCGCCGACATCTTCATGGCCCAGATGGCCCTGCTCGACGACTCGGAGATCACCGCGCCGGTCGACTCCGCCATCGCCACAGGGGCGTCGGCACCAGATGCCTGGCGTCGGCGTCTCGACGAGGTGGCCAGGGACTTCGAGGGCCTGTCCGACGCCTACCAACGCGAACGGGCGGCCGACGTCCGGAGCGTCGAGGCAGGTCTGCTTCGGGCTCTGACCGGGCAGGCCCAGGAGGAGCCGGAAGACGACGGCGACCTGGTGATCCTGGTCGTGGACGAGCTCGATGCCGCCACGGCTGCGGCCATCGACGTGGAACGCGTCGCCGGAGTGGTCACGATCTCGCGTGGCACGACGGGTCACGGGGTCATCGTCGCGTCGTCGCGTGGCATCCCCCTGTTCATCGGCGCCGGTGACGCCGCCGCCGGGGTGCGCTCCGGGCAAGTGGTGGCGTTCGATGCACGGCCTCGGACCTTCACCGCCCACGTGAGCGAAGAGGAGCAGCGCGGTTTCCCCGAGCGGGTGGCAGCGCGCCGCCGCGAACGGGCTGAGCTCGTCGAGGCGGCTCATGAGCCGGCCCTCACGAAGGACGGCACCCCGGTGCCGGTGCTGGCCAACCTGACGTCCGTCGCCGATGCCGAGAGCGCGCTGTCGAACGGCGCCGAGGGCTCAGGGCTGGTCAGGACCGAGATCCTGTTCGGTGATCGGGCCCAGCCACCCACGGTCGAGGAGCAGGCCGAGACGTTCCTCGCGTTGGCCACGGCCATGCAAGGCGCCCCGTTGACGATCCGGACGTGGGACGTCGGCGGCGACAAGCCGCTGCCGTTCCTCCCGCAGCCGCCTGAAGCGAATCCCTTCCTCGGCGAACGCGGCCTGCGGGTGTTCCGGCGGCGTCCGGAGCTGCTCCTCGACCAGCTGGCGGCGATCTGTCAGGCGGCCCGGCAGACGCCGATCAGGGTCATGTTCCCGATGGTCACCGAACCGGCAGAGGTCGAGTTCGCGCGCGAGCTGATGGCAAGGGCGCGCGGTGATGGGTTCGACGTCTACATCGAGATGGGGATCATGGTCGAGGTTCCCGCCGCGGCCCTGACCGTCGAGACCCTTGCTGCCGGTCTCGACTTCGTCAGCATCGGCACCAACGACCTGACTCAGTACACCCTGGCGGTCGACCGCGGGAACGACGCCGTGGCGGAGCTGGCTGACCCGCTCAACCCGGCTGTGCTCCGCCTGATCGACCGGGTCTGCCGCCACCGCCCCCAGGGCGTCGAGGTCGCGGTGTGCGGCGACCTCGCCAGCAGGCCCGACGTCGTACCCCTGTTGCTGGGGCTCGGAGTCGACGAGCTCAGCTGTACGCCGCCGCGCGTCCCCGAGGTGAAGCGGGCCGTTCGGGCGACCGACCTGACCACTGCTCGTGACCTTGCCGCGCAGTGCCTGGCCGCCCCCGACCCCGCCACCGTCCGCGCCCTCCTTCGTTGACCCGTGAGTTGTGGCTCCTTGAGCCGTGAGTTGTGGCTCCTCGAGCCGAGGGTCTGGCTGGCGTCAGGCCTCGGCCAGCTGCTGTGCGAGACCCACGACGTGGCCCTGCGGATCCGCGATCAGGGCGAACGCGACTCCGGGAACCGTCACCGGCTGCTGGACCACCC
>JANLYC010000111.1:0-8523 GCA_031365435.1 Nocardioidaceae bacterium | reverse complement strand
GGTGCTGACCTACTGAAGACCGATGCCGCCGTGGGCCAAGGGCAGAGCCCAGCCCACGGCGGCAACGTCAGGTTGTCCTTACTTCAGCGTGATCAACTTCCACATGCCCATGTTGAAGTGCGGCATACCGGACTCGTCGTCAGGCCAGAAGCAGGCCAACAGGTACTTGCCTGTCGGCAGGTTGTAGTGGAATGTCACCGACACCTTCGGTGAGATGACGCCGACGTCGGTGTTGGCCTTGAGGATCCACGGGGGGTTCCGGTGCGTGCCGGACTTGATGAGACGGCGCACCATGCGGTTCGTGGTGCGGTCGGCCACGCGCTGGAGGATCACGAAGTGGGGCTGGTCACTGCGGTTGCTCACGCGCGTCCACCCCGTGTGCGGCAACGGAGGCATCGAGCTGCCGAAGCCGTAGCTGAAGGTCGTGATACCGCTGCTGGCCGGAACCTGAGGCCTGGGCCGGACGGTCCCGAAGACCTTGAGCCGCGTGACCGCGCGGCTGTTCTGGTCGAGGAGCACGAGCTTCGACGCGGCCAACCGGACTGCGAACTCGCCCGGATGTCCCGGCCTGGTCGAGGCTCCGCCCAAGAACGTGATGCGGTGGTCCACACGCCGGATCGCGGCGAGGTCACCGCCGAAGGCCTTGTTGATGTCTGCACCTGCCTGCTGCATCGTGTAGCCCTTGTGCAGGCGAAGCAGCTGCAGGGTGTGGGTGCCCTTTCTGGTCATCACCCGGAAGATCATCCGGCCCGCGTGGACCCGATGACCGACGCTGAGGTGGATGGCGGACCTGCTCATGTGGGCGACGACGGTGGGGACGTGGCCGCTGGCGGCCGAAGTCGCCACGTGGGCTGCCGGACGAGCCGTGACGGCGTCTGCTGTGGTCAACGGTCCGGCGGGCAGCAGGAGCGCTGCGCCCAGGCCGAAGATGGTGGCGGCCCGAGTTCGGACATGCATGTGATCTCCCTCGTTGGTGTCGAGCGTCCGCGAGCCCATGCCCGCGGGCTGTTGGTCGAACACCGGCGACCGAGAGGCGGGTGGGGCACCGATGGGCTCCACTCCTTCGACGGCGAGATGATCCTGTCACCGACATCATGGCAAGTCCAAGCATTCCCCGAATTCGATCCTTTTCCTCACGACTCGTGCTCGTGCGGTCACCCTCAGGACAGCGCTGCCGGAGCCAGGCGACACCGGCGCTCACGGGGAAGCAGGCCTTTCGACCTATGATCGAGTCATGCAGCTCGTCGTGCTTCTCCTCGCGGCCGCAGTTCTGCTCGTGGTCGTGGGGTTCATCATCTCGGCGCTCAAGTGGCTGTTCATCATCGCGGCCGTGCTCGTCGCCGCCGGCCTGCTGCTCGGCCGTAGGTCCGGTCGTTCCTCGACCCGCCGCTGACGCCAGTCGACGAATCCCGTCGGCTACGCCTCGAGGAGCATGACGAGGGTCTCGGCGGCCACGCCGTCATGCAGCATCGCGTCGGCCGCGGCCTGGGTCTGCATCGCGGCCATCAGCGCGTCGAGGTCGGGCACGTCCATCATCAAGGCCACTCTGGTGCGGTTCTCGGGGTCGACGAACGTGCGGATGTTGGTGATGCCGAGTGGTCCGAAGAACTCTTCGCGGCGGGTCGACGACAACCAGTGATCGGTGTCTTTGACGTCGTGATGGGCCAATACAGTGGGCATGACGCCCTCCTTGCGTGACGGGCCGGCGGTAGCGCGGAACCCAAGACGAGGTTAGGCCGGGCCAGCCCGGATAGCGAGGCACCCCTGCCCTTCAGCAGGGGAGCTGACTCGTCAGGGTGGGTGGCCAGGGCCGGGGTCGAACCGGCGACCTTCCGCTTTTCAGGCGGACGCTCGTACCAACTGAGCTACCTGGCCGTCGCGAGCACGGGACTGACGTGTGGCTGACTTGTGGCTGACCTCGTGGCGCGCGACCGAAACCTTACCGCAGGAGCCGAGGCGAACCCGAATCGGCGGCAGGGCCTGGCCGAGCTCAGATCGAGGAGACGACCTCGTCGTACCCGAGCCGCGGAAGGCGGTCGAACCAGGCGTCCGCGCCGGGCTTGCCGATGTTGACGATGACCTGCGACTTGTAGCGGCCATCCGGGAAGAAGTCGGCATCCAGGCCGGCTGCGTCGAAGCCGGTCATCGGGCCGGCGGCAAGGCCGGCGGCGCGGATGCCGAGCAGGAAGTAGCCGATCTGGAGCGCACTGTTGAAGCGCGCCGTCTCTTCACGCGGGCCGGCCTCGGCGAACATGTCCTTCATCCCGGGTGCGTGTGGGAAGACTCGCGGCAGGTTCTCGTGGAACTCGGTGTCGGCCGCCAGGATGGCGATCAGGGGAGCGTTCGCGCTCTTGTCGCGGTTGCGCTCGCCGAGGTGCTTGAGCACCCGTTCGCGGGAATCCTCGCTGCGGAGCAGGAAGACGCGCAGTGGCTGCATGTTGGCGGAGGTGGGTGCGAACTGGACGAGGTCGTAGATGGCCTCGACCTGCTCGTCGGAGACAGGCTCGTCGCTGAACGTGTTGGCGGTTCGCGCCTCGCGGAAGAGCAGGTCCTGTGCGGTGGAGTCGAGCAGGAGAGAAGTCATAAAAGTTTCAACTAACTCCGGGCTGTGAAGATTCCCGTAGGTGAGTGGTTTGAGCCAGGTCATGCGACGTAGGCGGAGGGCCGCACGCTCCTGAACGTGAAAAACGCCTCGACCTGATTTCTCAGGTGAGGCGTTCAGCGACCCCGACGGGACTCGAACCCGCGGCCTTCGCCGTGACAGGGCGACGCGCTAACCAACTGCGCTACGGGGCCAGTGTGCACATGTCACTGTGCGGTTTCGCGCGCCACACGTTAGCGCACGAAGTACCCCCAACGGGATTCGAACCCGTGCTACCGCCGTGAAAGGGCGACGTCCTAGGCCACTAGACGATGGGGGCCTAAGCCCGGGCATCTCTACGAGAAACCGTCGGGGACCGCCCAAGCATAGGGGGTGGAGGCATCGTGATCCAAACCGACCGCTGGGCCGAAGGCGGAGCCGCTGAGACGTCAGGCCCCGCCCAACCAGAGGCCCGTGGCAGCCGCTGCCAGGGTGAGGGCCACCGTGGTCGCGACGTTGAGCACCGCGGCGGCCACGGCGCCCTCCTCGACGAGGCGCAGCGTCTCCCAGCTGAACGTGGAGAACGTCGTGTAGCCGCCGAGGAACCCGACGCCGACGGCCGGGACCACCCACCGTCCGAGCGGCTGGTGCTCAGCGAGTCCTGTCACCAGGCCCAGCGCAAACGAACCCGAGACGTTGATGACCCAGGTGCCCCAAGGGAAGATCCTCTCGTGACGCGTCTGGATGAGACGGTCCAGCAGGTACCGCGCCGGTGCGCCGAAGGCCGAGCCCAACGCCACCCAGAGCACCGCCGTCATCCGGTGGGACCCGGCCGGGCCGCGTCATCCGCGTGGTTGTCCCCGCCGTTGCGCCCCACGTAGCTGATGACCTCGACGTCATCGATGATCACGAGCCCTTCAGTGATCAGCTCGTCCAGCACCGGCAGGAACGCCTGGATGCGTTCAGGGATATCGACGATGATCACCGCGACCGGCAGGTCCTCCGACAGACTCAGGATCCGGGTCGTATGAAGGTGCTGGCTTGCGCCGTACCCCTCGATGCCACGGAGCACCGAGGCACCGGCCAGACCGGCCTGGTGTGCCCGGTGCACGATTTCTGTGTACACCGGCTTGTGGTGCCACTGGTCCGTCTCTCCGACAAAGACGGTGAGACGTTGGGCAGGTCCTCGAAGCTTCACAGCAGGTCCTTTCAGGTGCCCCAGCGGGCTGGGTCAGCGGGCTGGGTCAGCGGGCTGGGCGTCGGAGTGGTCATCGGGTGGGGGTCTCCGGGTGACGCGGTGGCCCAGGACGAGGCCGCCGGCAGCCGCGGACAGGCCGAGCAGCATGGTGAGGCCGAGGTAGGCCGCAGCCAGGCCGAGCGAACGGTGGGTGGCAAGCTGGTCGGTCTCGACGGCGAGTGAGCTGAAGGTCGTGAACGCCCCGATGAAACCGACGCAGACGAACGGTCGGACGTATCTGCGCGGTGGCCAGAGATCGAGGATCAGCACCAGCAGGATCGCCAGCGCGAACGCCCCGGTCACGTTGACGGTCATGGTGGCCCAGGGGAATCCCGCGTGGGCCGGCAGGGCGGTCTCCACGCCGTACCGCGCACTTGCGCCGAACGCGCCGCCGAACGCCACGGCCAGGACCGGTCCACCTCTGTCCCGGGCCGACCGCGACCGCGGGCGCCGCCGGAACGGGTCATGGACGAGTGCCGGGACTGCGCGGCCCGGTTCGCGTTCGCGGTCCGCCGAGTCGGTGGTGCTCATCGAGGTCTCCTACCAAGGCGCGGATCCGGCAGGCGCGGACCCTGGTAGGGACCGTCGGCTCTCATCGGCGGTTCTCCGGAGTCCGGACGGCGGGCCCCACCGCCGGGACCCGCAGGTCCGGCACCGACGATACCCTGCGGACTCTCGCGAGCGCGGGTTCGTTCCGGCACACTCGACCCGTGGACGGCGATGTGGCGCCTGGGGCCGAGGGGCTCATCGTGATCCGCTCGGTGAGCGTTTCGTCTCCAGCCGCGACGGCATCACGACGCAGCACAGCTTCTCGTTCGGCGACCACTACGACCCGGCCAACGTCTCGTTCGGACCGCTGGTGGCGCTCAACGACGAGCGGTTCGAGCCCGGCGCCGGATATGGCCCGCACGAGCACCGCGATCTCGACATCGTCACCTGGGTGCTCGAAGGAACCCTGGCCCACGAGGACTCGTCCGGCCGTCGTGAGGTGTTGTCCAACGGGACGGTCCAGCGCCTGACGGCCGGCACGGGCATATGCCACAGCGAGGTCAACGCAGGTGGACCGGGCGAGTCGCTGCGCATGATCCAACTGTGGTTCAGGCCGGCTCCAGCCGGTGGACCGGGCGAGCCGTCATACGAGACGTGGACCCTCGAGGATGACGACTGGTTCGGCTTGACCGCGATCGCCGGCAGCATCACCCCACGCCGCAGTGCGACGTTGACGGTGCCAGGCGTCACGGTGCGCGTCGGGCACCTGGCCAGAGACGCCCGTGCGAGGTATGGAAGTGGAGCCCATGGGCCGACCACGTGGCAGCTGTATGTCGCTGACGGATGTCTGGACCTGGGTGAGCTCGGACGGGTCGAGACGGGTGACACAGTCCGGTGGAACGGACCGGGCCGGGCACACGTCGATGTCAGGAGCATCGACGATGCGGTCGTCATCGCGGTGGAGCTGGACGAGTTCCCTAAGGGTCGGTGACGACGAACGCCCCCGGCCAGGGCGTCGGAGCGGCGCCCTCGGCCTGAGCGATCAGCTCTCCGAGGTACCAGGCCCGCAGAGCGTTCTCCTGCGGTCCGGCCGCGAGGGTCAGCATCCGCCGCTCTCGGCAGAAGGCATCGGCCTCGGTGAGCGCGTTGCGCAGCTCGATGATCCCCTGCACGGCGCCTCGTGGCAGCTCGTAGCGCACGGTCATTCGGTCCAGGCCGTCATCGATGGCGTGTGCGATGTCGCGTTCGGAGTCGACACCCACGTCGGCGTAGCTGTCCAGGCGTCGGGCTACGGCGGTCAGCCGGCCCGCGACTGACGTGCGTTCCTCGGCGTCGAGCGCGATCAGCGTGAGCTCGCGGCGAAGGTCTCCGAAGCGAATCCGGTAGTGGATCAACAGCTGCAGTGGAAGGTCGATGAGCTCGATCTTGACGCCGTCGCCGGCGGCGTGGATGGCCTCGTGCGGTGGCCGTTCGCGCAGTACCTGGCCCTGGGTGCCGTTGGTGGATCCTCCGGGGCTCGGCGCGAACCATACGCACTTGCCGGCGTCGGCATATGCGACTCCCCAGGCTGAGGAGATGGAGTCCACGATCTGCAGACCCCGTCCGATCGTCGAGGGATGGTTGGCCTTGGCCGCCACGGTGGTTGACTGATCGTCCGGCGGACTCGTCGAGTTGTCATGAACTTCGATGACCAGTCGATCGTCGGTGTCGACGATGCGAACGTTGATCAGGCCGCGGACGTGCAGCAGCGCGTTGGTGACGAGCTCAGACACCCCGAGCACGGCCGAATCGAGGAGCTCAGACCGAGAACGCAGGGTGAGCTCGCGCTTGACCCATCGGCGTGCGACACCGGCAGCACTCGACTCCGGCCGCAACGTCACCTGCGTCGTCACCACACGAACCCCTTCAGCCGCGACCACCGAGTTGGGCGCGTACCGTGACACAGGATACTCGTGCAGGCGCAATCGGCGCATCTGTCACATGCGGCACCAACATGGGCGGTCGTCGGCACGCCACTCGCCTATCCTGGCTGCGTGTTCGACGTCGGGACCCGTGAGTTCGACGAGCTGGTCTCCGACGCGCTCGACGAGCTCCCAGCGGAGCTGGCGCAGCTGATGGACAACGTCGCGATCTTCGTCGAGCCGGAGGCGCCGGACGGGGAAGACCTGTTGGGTCTCTACGAGGGCATCCCGCTCACCGAGCGAACGTCGTCGTACGCCGGGGCGGTGCTGCCCGACCGAATCTCGATCTACCGCAACAACATCCTGGCGGTGTGTGACACGGCGGACGACGTCCGTCATGAGGTCCGGGTGACGGTGGTGCACGAGATCGCGCACCACTTCGGCATCGATGATGATCGTCTGCACGAGCTCGGCTACGGCTGACATCGTGGAGGGTCGAGCTCCCGGACGTGGGGTGCGGACATCGGGGGAGCGGTCCTGGTGTGGTGGGGCTGTTCGCGCCGGTGTAGAACAGAGCCGTGCGTGACGACCCCTTGGTGCTCGGGCCTCTGCTCAGGCATGTCGACGAGACGTCCGCAGCAATCTGGGTCGAGACGCGTGACGCCGCCACCGTCGAGGTCCGCGCGACCGGTCGCACCTGGACAGCGCGAACGTTTGGCGCGCACGGTCACCACTACGCGCTGGTCGCGGTCGACGGACTGGAGCCGGGTTCGATCCAGGACTACGCCGTCACTGTCGCGGGAGTCGATGTCTGGCCGCCCGCTGACTCGCCATACCCACCGAGCCGGATCGCCACGATCAGGCCGGGCAAGGAGCTGCGGATGGCGTTCGGCTCCTGCCGGACCAGCGTGACGCACGACGCCGCCGGCAACCGCAGTCACGGGGTGGACGCGATGCGCGCCTATGCCTTGCACATGACCCGGGACAGCGAGAAGTGGCCGGACCTCGTGCTCTTCCTCGGCGACCAGGTGTACGCCGACCTGACGTCGGACGAGATGCGGGCGTTCATCGAGGCGCGACGGGACATCAGTGAGCCGCCGGGCGAGGAGATCAAGGACTACGAGGAGTACGCCCACCTGTACGGGTTGGCGTGGAGTGACCCGGTGAACCGCTGGCTGCTCTCGACCCTGCCGAGCGCGATGATCTTCGACGACCACGACATCCGTGACGACTGGAACACGTCGGCGACGTGGCGGGCCCAGATGAAGGCAACCTCGTGGTGGCACGATCGCATCGTCGGCGGGCTGGCGTCGTACTGGGTCTATCAACATCTCGGCAACCTCGCACCGCACGAGCGGGCAGCAGATGCGGCGTGGCAGCTGATCGAGGCCGAGTGGGCGAGGTCGTCCGACGAGCCCGACATGGGGGCGGTGTTGGATGCGCTGGCGGAGCGTGCCGACGAGCATCCCGAGACCTACCGCTGGAGCTTTGCCCGCGACATCGGCAGGACCCGGTTGATCGTGGTCGACTCACGCGCCGCGAGAGTGCTCAAGCCGGACGACCGCTCGATCCTCGATCCGGACGAGCTGAGCTGGTTCGACGGACAGCTCCAAGGTGGCTTCGACCACGTGTTGATCGGTACGTCGTTGCCGTACCTGCTGTCACCGGGGTTGCACGGCTTCGAAGCCTGGAGCGAGGCCGTGAGTACAGGGGTCTGGGGCAAGACGTGGTCCCGGCTCGGGGAGAAGCTGCGTCAGACCGTCGACCTCGAGCACTGGGCTGCGTTCCAGGAAGGGTTCAGGGCAGTGGCCGCGGCCGTCACGGAGGTGGCCAGCGGCAAGCGTGGTGCCGTCCCCGGCACGGTGACGTTCCTGTCCGGTGACGTGCACAACTCGTATGTCGCCGAGGTGGAGCGTCAGTACGAGAGCCGGATCCTGCAGGCGGTGTGCTCGCCGATCCGCAACCCGTTGCCGCAGGTGGTGCGGTACATGACTGGGTTCTCCTCGAAGAACGTGGGCCGCGGGATCGGCCGTTTCCTGGCCCGGCGGGCGAAGGTGCCACCGCCGCCGTTCGAGTGGAAGACGGTGCGCGGGCCGTGGTTCGACAACAACCTGGCCACGCTCGAGACGCAGGGCCGAGGACTCCTGATGCACTGGGACCGCGGTACCGTCCATGGCAGCCCCGGCGGCGACCCGGTCCTCGAGCGCGTTGCTGATGTCCACATCGACCCCTGAACCTGCCGCCTGGAACCACACCCACCGTCTCGGTGCTCCCAGTGTTCTCGGCGTACCCGGTGTTCCCGGTGTTCCCGGTGT
>JANLYC010000036.1:0-1849 GCA_031365435.1 Nocardioidaceae bacterium | reverse complement strand
CCACGGCGCTGCACGCTAGTAGCATCCCCGGTGGGACGAGTCGGCCGGACGGTCGCGGCAGCCTCGGCTGTCGAGGAAAGTCCGGGCTCCACAGGGCAGGGTGGTCGGTAACACCGACCCGGGGTGACCCGCGGGAAAGTGCCACAGAGAACAGACCGCCGATGCTCGCATCGGTAAGGGTGAAACGGTGGTGTAAGAGACCACCAGCGTCCGGGGTGACCCGGACGGCTCGGCAAACCCCACCCGGAGCAAGGTCGAAAGGGCCCGGCCGCGAGGCTGTGCCTGCCCGAGCGCTCGAGGGCTGCCCGCCCGAGCTCGGGGGTGGACCGCACGAGGCCGTTGGCAACAGCGGCCCCAGATGGATGACCGTCACCTGGCCCTCGGGCCAGGCACAGAACCCGGCTTACAGGCCGGCTCGTCCCCCTACGTCGTACGGCCTACCGGTCGCTCCTTCGACGAGGTCGATGCGGTAGGCAGCCCTGCCGGGAGCGCACGCCGCGTGAGCCGAGACGAAGACGGTCATGCCCTCGACGACAGCGACGTCCGGGCCGCTACGGATGGCGACCTGGGCAAGGCAGCCCTCGCACATCAACGAGGCCACGACCGGCGCGGCGAGCAGCGCGTCGAGCTCGGCGACGGAGGCTTCCGTAGTGCGAGGGAACCCGTGCAACGACATAGCGACCCACACCCCTGACGTGGCGGATGGCCGCTTCCTGACCGCTTTGAACGGTATTCGCTGGCGTGGCCGTGCGACAGGCCAGATGAGGTGGCAGTCGGGTGACGTGGACGGCTACGGCGGACCATGGGCGGGAGCCGAGAAGGCTAATGCGAAAGGAGGCGTTCCCGTCAGACGTCGCGGCGGTGCGACTGCTCCCGGCCGGGGACCTGGCCGGTGTCGACCAGGTCTTGCGCGACGTCCCGGAGCTTGATGTTCAGGTCCTGGGACGCGTGCCGCAGCAGGTCGAACGCCTGCTCCGAGGTGATGCGCTCGCGCTCCATCAGGATGCCCTGCGCCTGGCCGATGATCTCGCGCGAGACGAGTGCGAGCTCGAGGTTCTCCGTGCGCCCGCGTTCGGCCTCTTGCGTCTGGGCGAGCGACAGGGCAATGCCGGCGTGCGTGGCGAAGATCAGTCCTTGCGCGCGGTCGGTGACGTTGAACGCGCCCGGGAGGCGGGCATACAGCTGGAGCGCCCCGAGGGTCTCCTCACCGGCGAAGAGGCGGTACGCCATGGCGCTTCTCATGCCTGCAACCGTGGCCTGTGGTGCGAAATTCGGCCAGGTCGTGTCTCCGTCGAGATCGTGGACGTAGACGCTGTCGACGCCAGCGAGCGCGTCGAAGCACGGGCCTTCCTCCAGCAGCCGTTGCAGCGAGTCGAGCTCCGCGACTCCCTCGGACGTCGGATGCGGATGCCCGACCAAGAGGGCCGTGCTGCACAGCCCGGCGTCGTCGCAGTTGACGATGGCCTGTGCCGAAAGGTCGACGATGCGCTGCAGCGTCTGGTCGACCGTTCCGGGGGCCAGCAGGATGCGCGCGATCTCACCGAGCTGCCGAGGGAGGTCGCCCCTTGGGCTCTCTGTTCTCGCCACCGCTGCCCCCTACCGGAGCGTCCATTTGTGGCATAGGATGGTGACCGTCTTCGACAAGAAGGATACGGCCCGCCGCACTCGTTAGGCAACGCGGACATGTCCGTACCTTCTCTCCCGTCCCGGCCACCTCCGACGGCGGATGCGCGCGTTCACCTGTTCGGCGCCGTGCGCGCCGACGATCTCGGACGCGTCCAGTTGTCGCTCGTCGGCGAGATCGACATCCAGACGGCCTCGCGGTTCGCGACCTTCGTCGATGCCGCCG
>JANLYC010000015.1:0-18078 GCA_031365435.1 Nocardioidaceae bacterium | reverse complement strand
TCGGGTCACAGCTGCCCGCGCCGGGGGTGAACGTCTCCAACGTGCGCTCCTGCGTCGCGCAGGTCGAGAACAGCGGCCTCTACGGCCTGATCAACCTGTTCTCCGGTGGTGCGCTGCTCAAGCTCACCGTCTTCGCGCTCGGGATCATGCCGTACATCACCGCGAGCATCATCTTGCAGTTGCTCGTCGTGGTGATCCCGCGACTGGAGACGTTGAAGAACGAGGGTCAGGCCGGCCAGGCCAAGATCACCCAGTACACCCGTTATCTGACGCTTGGTCTGGCGATCCTGCAGTCCACCGGGATCGTGGCCCTCGCCCGTAGTGGCCAGATCTTCCAGGGGTCGGACTTCCAGGGGTCGCTCCTGGTCAACGACAAGCTCAGCACAAGCCTTCTCATGGTGGTCACGATGACCGCCGGTACTGCCATGATCATGTGGTTCGGCGAGCTGATCACCGACCGGGGCATCGGCAACGGTATGTCGATCCTGATCTTCACCTCGATCATCTCGTCCTTCCCGACCGCCCTGTGGGGCATCAAGCGGGAGCACGGCTGGGACATCTTCGCCATCGTCGTCCTGATCGGTCTCATCATCGTGGCGGCCGTCATCTTCATCGAGCAGGCGCAGCGCCGCATCCCGGTTCAGTACGCGCGGCGGATGGTCGGTAGGCGGATGTTCGGGGGCAGTTCGACCTACATTCCCCTCAAGGTCAACCAGGCCGGCGTCATCCCTGTCATCTTCGCCAGCAGCCTGCTCTATCTCCCGGCCCTGATGTCGCAGTTCAACGCGACGTCGCCCTGGTCCGTCTGGGTGCAGCAGCACTTCGTGCGTGGCGACCACCCCTACTACATGCTCACCTACTTCCTGCTGATCGTGTTCTTCACGTACTTCTACGTGGCGATCACGTTCAACCCCGAGGAGGTGGCCGACAACATGAAGAAGTACGGCGGCTTCGTGCCCGGTATCCGGGCGGGTCGACCGACCGAGGAGTACCTCGGTTACGTGCTCTCACGCATCACGTTCCCGGGCGCGATGTACCTCGGGCTGGTGGCCCTCGTGCCGCTGATCGCGTTCGTCGACATCAACGCCAACCAGAACTTCCCCTTCGGAGGCACGTCGCTTCTCATCATGGTGGGCGTTGGGCTCGACACGGTGTAACGGATCGAGAGCCAGCAGCAGCAGCGGCATTACGAAGGCTTCCTTCGCTGATGCGCGTGGTGTTGGTGGGAGCGCCCGGGGCGGGAAAGGGGACGCAGGCGAAGTTCGTCGCCAAGCACTACGCCATCCCCGCGATCTCCACCGGCGACATCTTCCGCGCCAACATCGCCGCCAAGACCCAGCTGGGCCAGGAAGCCAAGCGCTTCATGGACGCCGGTGACCTGGTGCCGGACGAAGTCACCATCGGCATCGTGCGCGACCGGCTGCGCCAGGACGACGCGCTGGAGGGCTTCCTGCTGGACGGGTTCCCCCGCACGGTGGCCCAGGCCGAGGCGCTGCGTGACATGCTCGCCGACCTGGAGAAGCCACTTGATGTCGTCCTCGAGCTCCGGGTCGATGACGAAGAGGTCGTTCGCCGACTGTCGGGTCGCCGTACCTGCCGCAACTGCGGCCACGTCTGGCACGTCGAGTTCGACCCGCCCGCAGAAGACGGGGTATGTGACGTCTGCGGAGGCGAGCTGTTCCAGCGCGACGACGACCTGCCGGACACGATCCGCCGGCGGCTCGAGGTCTACACCCAGCAGACCGCGCCCCTCGTGGGCTTCTACCAGGAAGCGGGCCTGCTGCGTTCCATCGCTGCTCGCGGACCGGTCGATGAGATCACCAGGCGCGCCATCCAGGCACTGACCACCGCTGACGCGGACGCCGGCGTCGACGTCTGAACGGCCGGCCTGATGTTTCGTGAACGCGGGCTCGAGATCAAGTCGCCCGAACAGATCGCTTTGATGCGTCGGGCCGGATTGGTGGTGGGCGAGACGCTCGAGCTCCTGCGCAAGGCCGTTGCGCCCGGAGTGACGACCAACGAGCTCGACGAGCTGGCCGCTGACAGCATTCGCTCGCGCGGCGCGACTCCCAACTTCCTCGGCTACCGCGGGTTCCCGGCCACGATCTGCACGTCGGTGAACGACGAGGTCGTGCACGGAATCCCCGGTGGCCGGGTCCTCAACGACGGTGACCTCATCTCCGTGGACTGTGGCGCCGTCGTCGAGGGCTGGCACGGGGACGCGGCGATCACCGTCGCCGTCGGGGACGTCGGACCCGACCTGGTCGAGCTGTTGCGGGTGTGCGAGGAGAGCATGTGGCGTGGGTTCGCCGCGGCCAGGCTGGGCGGTCGGGTCACCGACATCTCGCACGCGATCGAGCAGTACGTGCGCAGCCAGGGCGACTACGGAGTCGTCGAGGACTATGTCGGCCACGGCATCGGCTCAGCGATGCACATGCCGCCCAGCGTGCCCAACTACGGGAGGCCCGGAAAAGGCCCCAAGCTGGTGCGCGGACTAGCGCTGGCCGTCGAGCCGATGATCACCCTGGGGACGATCGAGACGCGCACGCTCGCAGACGACTGGACGGTCGTGACGACGGACGGCAGCTGGTCGGCGCACTTCGAGCACTCGTTCACCTTGACCCCTGATGGAGCGTTGATTCTCACCGCCCTCGACGGTGGCGCCGCCAAGCTCGCCGAACTAGGTGTCCCCTGCGCCGCGTGAGGACAGTCGGGCCTGCGCGCAGCGGTCGGGGAGCACCACCGATTTCAGAAAACCGGCCGGTTTGACGTAGACTTGGGGGTCGGCCCAGACGTGGGTCCGTTGTTGTGCGCCCTGCGGCTGCCCCAGCTGGGGAAGGGTGTCGGCGTACGGACGGGGCCAGGTGCACCATCATCATCACCCACCACGTGAACCACCCGAGTGAAACACACACTGCTACGGATTGCGGAGGATATGCCGAAGAAGGAAGGGGTCATCGAGATCGAGGGCACCGTCGTCGAAGCTCTACCGAACGCCATGTTCAGGGTCGAGCTCAACAACGGGCACAAAGTTCTCGCCCACATCAGCGGCAAGATGCGCCAGCACTACATCCGGATCCTCCCCGAGGACCGCGTTGTCGTCGAGCTTTCTCCCTACGACCTCACCCGGGGTCGGATCGTCTACCGGTACAAGTAGCAGTCAGCCACACCCGCAACACTCCCAGCCGTCCACTACGTGCGACCTGCCGAGGCTCATCGAGCAGTCGGTGTCGTGCCCTCATGGAGAGCTCGATGAAGGTTAACCCGAGCGTCAAGAAGATCTGCGACAAGTGCAAAGTGATCCGGCGTAACGGCCGAGTCATGGTGATCTGCGAGAACCCGCGTCACAAGCAGCGCCAGGGCTGATCGCAAGCACCACGGACTTCGGCCAGGTGCCGGCTTCCGTCGCAGCATCATCACGACAACAACACGACAACACCACAGCGTGACCGCTCACCGGCGGACACCGCGGACCAGCTTCGCGGAGTACGACGGTGTCGCCCCCGGACCGAAGGCCGGGGCCCTGCCATTCGACGGCCATCCCGACAGGGTTGCCAGCAAAGAGGCGGGCAGGGACGCGGCACGCCAGACACCTTCGACTGACTGAAAGGTACACCGCCTGATGGCACGCCTCGTCGGTGTCGACCTTCCGCGTGACAAGCGCGTCGAGGTCGCACTTACCTACATTTTCGGAATCGGCAAGACTCGTGCACACGAGCTGCTCGACGCCACCGGGGTCAGCCCCGACATGCGCGTCCATGAGCTTGGTGACCAGGAGCTGGTCAAGCTACGTGATTACATCGAAGCCAACTTCCAGGTCGAAGGTGACCTCCGTCGTGAGGTGACCGCCGACATCCGCCGCAAGGTCGAGATCGGTAGCTACCAGGGTCGCAGGCACCGTCAGGGTCTGCCCGTCCGTGGTCAGCGCACCAAGACCAACGCGCGCACCCGCAAGGGTCCCAAGCGCACCGTTGCCGGCAAGAAGAAGGCAGGGAAGTGACCGCGCGCCCAGCAGCGCCGCGTCGTGCGTCCCGTCGCCCCCGACCGACCAGTCACCTCGACACCAGGAGTTTGTGAGACATGCCTCCCAAGGGCCGTCAGGCCGGCGCCAAGAAGGTGCGCCGCAAGGAGAAGAAGAACATTGCTGCGGGTCACGCCCACATCAAGAGCACGTTCAACAACACGATCATCACGATCACCGACCCCCACGGCGCGGTGATCTCGTGGGCCTCTGCCGGCACGGTCGGCTTCAAAGGCTCCCGCAAGTCCACCCCCTTCGCCGCTCAGATGGCCGCCGAGGCCGCCGGGCGTCGGGCGATGGAGCATGGCATGAAGAAGATCGACGTCTTCGTCAAGGGCCCGGGCTCGGGTCGCGAGACGGCGATCCGGTCGCTGGGTGCCGTCGGCCTCGAGGTCGGCACCATCCAGGACGTCACGCCGAGCCCCCACAACGGATGCCGCCCTCCCAAGCGGCCCCGCGTCTGACCCCCCGAGCAAGAGAAGGAGACTGATCCACCATGGCCCGTTACACCGGACCCATGACGAAGAAGTCGCGCCGCCTGGGGGTTGACCTCATCGGTGGAGATGCGGCTTATGAGCGCCGTCCCTACCCGCCCGGCCAGCACGGCCGTGGCCGGGTGAAGGAGTCGGAGTACCGCAACCAGCAGATGGCGAAGCAGAAGGCTCGCTACACGTACGGCGTCCTGGAGAAGCAGTTCGCCAACTACTACAAGGAAGCCAGCCGCCGTCCCGGCAAGACCGGTGACAACCTCCTGCAGATGCTCGAGGCCCGCCTCGACAACGTCGTCTACCGGGCCGGGTTCGCCCGCACCCGTCGACACGCCCGCCAGCTCGTCAACCACGGCCACTTCCAGGTCAACGGGCGCAAGGTCAACATCCCGTCCTACCAGGTGGCCGCGCACGACGTCATCGACGTCCGTGCGAAGTCGCAGGAGATGACGCCGTTCATCATCGCCCGCGAGACTCACGGCGAGCGCCTGGTGCCGGCCTGGCTCGAGGTCATCACGAGCAAGATGCGAGTCCTCGTGCACCAGCTGCCCGTGCGTCAGCAGATCGACGTGCCGGTGCAGGAGCAGCTGATCGTCGAGTACTACTCCAAGAAGTAAGTGGTCTTGGCGGCTTCGCCGCGAAGACTGCTCAACGGGGGCTTCGCCCCCGAACCCCCGTTTCATGGTCGGGGTCAGAGATGGCACCAGCCATGACCGAGCAACATCCAGAGATCTGCGCCGTCAAATAGTGGGTGGCGTAGGAAGGAAGAACTACCGTGCTCATCGCCCAGCGCCCGTCCCTGTCCGAAGAGGTCGTCGACGACCACCGTTCGCGGTTCTCGATCGAGCCTCTCGAGCCTGGCTTCGGCTACACCCTCGGCAACTCCCTGCGTCGTACTCTGCTTTCGTCAATCCCGGGTGCGGCGGTCACGTCGATCCGTGTCGACGGCGTCCTCCACGAGTTCTCGACGATCGCCGGCGTCCGGGAGGACGTCACCGAAGTCATCTTGAACCTCAAGCAGCTTGTCGTTTCCTCCGAGCACGACGAGCCGGTGACCATGTACCTGCGCAAGCAGGGCCCTGGGGAGGTCACTGCGGCCGACATCGCGCCGCCGGCCGGTGTCGAGGTGCACAACCCCGAGCTCGTCCTCGCGAACCTCAACGACAAGGGCAAGCTCGACATGGAGCTGGTCGTCGAGCGTGGCCGTGGCTACGTCTCGGCCGTCCAGAACAAGGCCGGTGACACCGAGATCGGCCGCATGCCGGTCGACTCGATCTACTCGCCGGTCCTCAAGGTCACCTACAAGGTCGAGGCGACCCGTGTCGAGCAGCGCACTGACTTCGACCGGCTCATCATCGACGTCGAGACCAAGCCGTCGATGAAGCCGCGCGACGCCCTCGCCTCGGCAGGCAAGACCCTGGTCGAGCTGTTCGGCCTGGCCCGCGAGCTCAACGTCGAGGCAGAAGGCATCGACATCGGCCCGTCGCCGGTCGACGAGCAGCTGGCCGCGGACCTGGCCCTACCGGTCGAGGACCTGTCGCTGACCGTCCGGTCCTACAACTGCCTCAAGCGCGAGGGCATCCACACCGTGGGTGAGCTCCTCTCGCGCAGCGAGCAGGACCTGCTCGACATCCGCAACTTCGGCTCGAAGTCGATCGACGAGGTCAAGGCCAAGCTCGCCGAGATGGGGCTCTCCCTCAAGGACAGCGCTCCCGGTTTCGACCCGAGCTCGGTGATCGACTCCTACGAGGACGATGACGACGCGTCGTTCGTGGAGGACGAGCAGTACTGAGACGGCGTGAGCCGGAGCGTGCTCCGGCTCACTGCGGCTCATGAGCGAGCCTCCGAAGGACGAGTCCTGAGGTTGCGAGCTAGCCACCCGAACAACCACACATCTATCTGGGTACCTCGTACGGCTCAGAAGAGAAGAGAGCAGACACCATGCCTACGCCCAAGAAGGGGCCCCGCCTCGGCGGTAGCCCAGCGCACCAGAAGGCGATCCTGGCCAACCTGGCCACCAGCCTGTTCGAGCACGGCGCCATCACGACGACCGAGGCGAAGGCCCGGGTGCTTCGTCCGTACGCCGAGAAGCTGATCACCAAGGCGAAGCGGGGTGATCTCCACAACCGGCGACAGGTGATGTCGGTCATTCGCGACAAGGGCGTGGTCCACACGCTGTTCACCGAGATCGGCCCTCGGTACGAGGAGCGTCCCGGCGGCTACACCCGCATCACCAAGCTCGGTCCTCGCAAGGGCGACAACGCCCCCATGGCCGTGATCGAGCTCGTCGAGGCCGAGTTCACCGCCAAGGTCCGTTCGACCAAGAAGGACCAGCCGAAGACGACGGCCGCTCCGACCACGTCGGACGCCGAGGACCGCACCGTCGACGAGGCAGTGGCTCCCGACGCAGCCGAGCCGACCGAGTCCGCAGCGGCCGAGGCGCCGGCGGCAGACCAGGTCGAGGAGGTCGACGAGGTCGACGCGACGGACGAGTCCCAGGTCGACGCGACGGACGAGTCCCAGGTCGAGGCACAGGACGCCGTCGCCGACCAGGAGCCCGCGGGTGAGATGGTCGAGCCGACCAGCGAAGAAGCGACCGACGAGGCTACGGACGACTCCAAGGACGACTCCAAGTAGCCAGACCCCGTCCCGCTTCCCCCGAAGCCCGCGAATTGCGGGAAAGTGCAGCGCGACTCGCCCCGCAGGTCCTGCACCTTCCCGCAATTGCGGGACGGGGAGCGAGTCTCAGCGGATGACGTCTGCCAGCGGAACGGCCGGGTCCGCCAACCGCGCGACGTCGACCGGCTGGCGTGACAGGATCAACGCCTTGACCTCGTCGACGACGTCCCAGACGTTCACATTCATGCCGGCAAGAACCCGGTCCTGGCTGTCGAGCCAGAACGCGATGAACTCGCGTCCGGCCAGGTCACCTCGCATCACCACCTGCGCGTAGCTGCCCGCTGGTGCATGGCCGACGTACTCCATGCCGAGGTCGTACTGGTCGGTGAAGAAGTAGGGCAGCTCGTCGTACGACGCCGGTTGGCCGAGCATGGCGGCAGCCGCCACGGCAGGTTGGTTGAGCGCGTTGGCCCAGTGCTCGATCCGGACCCGGTCGCCCAGGATCGGGTGCGACTGTTCTGCGATGTCGCCGATGGCCCAGATGTCCGGGTCACTCGTTCGGAGCGCTGCGTCCACGAGCACGCCGCGGGCGATGTCCAGACCTGCACCCTGCGCCAGCTCCAGATTCGGGGCTGCGCCGATCCCGACGAGCACCGTGGCGGCCGGCACGTGGGTGCCGTCGCCGAGGAGTACGCCGGTGGCGCGGCCGTCGGTGGCTGTGATCTCGGTGACGCTCGCGCCGAGGTGGAACCGCACCCCGTGCTCACGGTGCAGGTCGAGGAACACCTGCGCGAGCTCGGGACCCAACACGGCCGACAGCGGCAGGTCGGCGGCCTCGATGATGGTGACATCGACCCCTTTGCTGCGGGCGACCGAGGCGGCCTCCATGCCGATCCAGCCGCCCCCGATGATGGCCAGCGGCCCGCGGCCGAAGGCGGCTCGGACGGCCTCGGAATCCTCGACCCGCCGGAGAGTCAGGACGCCGTGCGCCCCGGCGCCGGGCAGCGCGAGGGTGCGCGCCGCCGAACCGGTCGCCAACACCAGCTGGTCATATCCGAAGCGACGGCCATCGACGAGCTCGACCTCGTGGGCCGTGGAGTCGACTGCAGTCGCTTTGACGCCGAGCACGAGCTCGACCCGGTGCTCGGCATACCAGTCCGCGTCGTGCACCTCGAAGGAGCTGCGGTCGTCGTCGCCGGCGAGGTAACCCTTCGACAGGGGTGGTCGTTCGTACGGGAGGTGACTCTCGTCGCCGATGAGCGTCAGGTGACCGCCGAAGCCCTGCTCGCGCAGTGCCTCGGCGGCCTTGGCTCCGGCGAGACCTGCGCCGACGATGACGATGCTCGCTGCCGTTGCCATGGTTCCTCCTCGAATGGTGCGGGTTCCGTCGTGATCCGGCCAACAGCTCGGTGGATGTCGGCTCGTCAGGTGATGACCCGCGTGAGGGCCAGGAATTCCTGCCGGCAGCGCGGGTCGGTGCGCATCAAGCCTTGCATGGCCGAGGTCACGGTGCTGGAGCCGATGGCCCGCACACCGCGCAGCGACATACAGGTGTGCTCGGCCTCGATCACGACACCGACGCCCTGCGGCTGAAGATGCTCCTGCAGCCACCCGGCGACCTGGGTGGTGAGACGCTCCTGCACCTGGGGGCGGGCGGCAAAGTGGTCGACGATGCGGGCCAGCTTGCTCAGGCCGAGGATCCGGTCACCCGGCAGGTAGCCGACGTGGGCGACGCCGACGAACGGGAGCAGGTGGTGCTCGCACACCGACCTGAGCGGGATCGACCGGGCCAGCACGAGCTCGTCGTACCCCTCGTCGTTGGGGAAGGTGGTGAGCGAGAACGCCCGGGGGGCGAAGAACTCGGCATACGCGCGCGCCATCCGTGCGGGAGTGTCCCGCAGCGAGTCGGTGTCGGTGCGCACCCCCAGCGCGGCAAGGAACTGTCCGGCGGCGAACGTTGCTGCTGCGAGATCGGGTTGCCCGAGGCTCGCACCTGCTGCGGCAGCGCCGTCGCCGTCGACGTGTTCGATGTCCCGTACGAGTTCGGCTGTCATGATGCTCCTGGGGTGGGCTGGCTGAAGGATGGCGCGTATCGCTAATAAAGACTAGTCTTATTAGTGATAACCGGTCAACGGGAGAAACTCTGCAGCGCCGATGCTGCGAACGTGGCCGGGATCGGGTGAAAGGGGTGACAGGTTGTCGGCACGGTTGACGCAGTCGTCGGTCACCGCCGTGGCCGCCCTCGACGACCCGGTGCGCAACCGGCTCTACCGCCACGTGCGCAGCGCCCAACGACCAGTGACCCGCGAAGAGGCCGCCGAGGCGGTCGGGATCTCCCGCAGGCTGGCGGCCTTCCACCTCGACAAGCTCGTGACCGTGGGTCTGCTGTCCGCCGGGCGCCGCATCGAGCAGCCTCGGGGACCCGGGCGTGCCCCCAAGGTGTACGAACCTGTTGACGAGGCGATGTCGGTGAGCGTCCCGCCCCGAGCGCACGACGACCTCGCGTCGATCCTGATCGACGCCATCGTCGCGGACGAGGATCCGCAGAGCGCCTGCTGGCGTATCGCAGCCGACCGAGGCAGGGTCGCCGGTTCCGCATTGCGGGGCGACCGATCCTCAGAGCGGCGGCCGGCTGCGCCGTTGGACGAGGTGGAGCTGTGGCTCGACGAGCAGGGGTACGAGCCCTATCGCAGTGAGCCGGCCGCGGTCCGGCTTCGCAACTGCCCGTTCCACCCGCTGGCCGCACGCGCCCCGGAGCTGGTCTGCGGCATGAATATCTGCTATCTGTCCGGGGTCCTCGACGGACTCGGCATCGGCGAGGTCGAAGCGGCGCTGAGTCCGCGGGCCGGAGAATGCTGCGTCGAGGTACGCCGGCAGGGGTGACCGGCCGCGGTGTGCCGCAGCGATTGGCGCGGCCGTGCCGGACTCGTCACAATGGCGGGCATGTCCGCGTCGGATCACGTCACCGGGGATCGCGGCGACCTCCGGCGCTTGCGGCTGGACCTGGCGTATGACGGCACCGATTTCGCCGGCTGGGCCTACCAGCCCGACCTGCGGACGGTCCAGGGCGTCCTCGAGTCGGCGGTCGCCACCATCTGCCGTCTTCCCGAGGTGCGACTGACCGTGGCCGGCCGGACCGATGCGGGCGTCCATGCCCGCGGGCAGGTGGCCCACGTCGACCTACCCACGGCGGTGGCGCAGCCGCAGACTCTGGTGCGGCGGTTGGCGCGGCTGCTGCCCGACGACGTGCGGGTCCACGCAGTCTCCGTGGCCCCGGTCGGCTTCGATGCCAGGTTCGCTGCGGTCTGGCGGCGCTACGCCTACCGGCTCTGCGACAACCCTGTGGCGGCCGACCCTCTCGTCCGCCGGCACATCGCGACGTGGCCGCGGCGACTCGACGAGGTGGCGATGAACGAAGCGGCCCGCCGGCTCCTCGGCGAACACGACTTCGCGGCGTACTGCAAGAAGCGTGCTGGAGCAACGACCGTCCAATCGCTGCGCGAGCTCTTTTGGAGCCGGGACCGGGACGTCCTCACCGCACGGGTGGTCGCTGACGCCTTCTGCCACCACATGGTGCGGTCTCTCGTGGGGAGTCTCGTGGCGGTCGGTGAGGGGCGACAACCCGTGGAGTGGCCGCTCCTGGTCCTGCGCTCGGGTGTACGCGATCCGCGCGTGACCGTGGTCGCGGCGGCCGGGCTCACGCTCGAAGAGGTCGGCTATCCCGTCGACGAAGAGCTCGCCGCCCGCGCCATGGAGTCTCGCCGGCTCAGATCCCTCCCGCCGGCGACAGCGCCGGTCGGCTCCGGCAACGGGGACGGCAGCCGAGGAGCGCCGTGAGCGACCACTATTTCTCAGCCGACCCGGACTCGATCGAGAAGCGCCAGCAGATCACCGCGACGGTCTGGGATCGCACGCTGCAGCTCGAGACCGCATCGGGAGTCTTCGCCGCCGGCCGGCTGGACATCGGCACAAGCGTCCTGTTCCGCGAGAGCGAGCCTCCGGGCAAGCCGGGCACCTTCCTCGACCTCGGCTGCGGGTATGGCGTCGTCGCCTGTGCCCTCGCCGCCAGCCAGCCCGAGGCGATCGTGTGGGCAGTCGACGTCAACGAGCGGGCACTGCGGTTGTGCCTCGACAACGCCCAAGCCCTCGGCCTTGCCGACCGGGTGCACCCGGCACGGCCCGACGGGGTCCCGGCCGACGTGACGTTCGACGAGATCTGGTCCAACCCGCCGATCCGGATCGGCAAAGCTGCGCTGCACGAGCTCCTGCTCACGTGGCTGCCCAGGCTGACGCCGGACGGACGGGCCGTGCTCGTGGTCGGCAAGAACCTCGGCGCCGACTCGTTGCAGCGGTGGATCGCTGAACAGGGCTTCGGATGCCTCCGGACCGCGTCGGCGAAAGGGTTCCGCGTCCTCGAGGTACGCCGGCGGGTCTGAGTGTCAGCGCACCAGCACGAAGATCTGGTAGGCGAGCACGAGAGCTCCCAGAGCCCGTCGGAAGGGACTCGCGCCTCGCACGACCTCGTCGACTGCCCAGACGAGCAAGGCTCCAGTGGCGATCCAGCGCAGTTCCTCAGCTCGGGCGTCCCACAACAGGGAGAGCACACGGGCCGCGAACCAGAGCACGATCGCCGTGTTCGGAACCTGTCCGAGCACCACCTCGCCGGTACGAGGGTCACGGAAGAACTGGGGCAAACTGCGTTGGCGGGTCATCCAGGCCAGCATGACCCACGCGAGAGCCAGGCCGAACCGCGAAACCTCTGCATCGGGCGAACGTGTCACGTCTCACGCCGCGGCCTCTGGTCAGGGGAACGCCGGTGAGACCGCGAGCAGCACGACGCCGATCGCCGCCACGGCCACAGTTGTGTAGAAGGCTGCTTCGGAGGACGGCCGACGGAGTACGACGACGAGCCCGGACACGCCGACTGCGACGGCACCGCCCAGGCCGACAGCACCGGAGGCGGACGGCGCCTGTGGCGGGCCAAGCACCACGAGAGCGGCCGCGGCCAAGGCGGCCGAGAGTCCCACCAGCGCCGTCGCCTGTGCGCCCAGCCGGTGGGGGAGTCCCCGTACGCCGCTGGCGTCGTCCTCGGCCAGGTCCGGGAGCACGTTGCCGAGATGAGCGGAGACACCGATGAGCCCGCCGGCTGCCAGCGCCCACCAGACGGGCCACGGATGCGCGGGCAAGGCCAGGGTGGCCACCGCCGGTACCGCGCCGAACCCGGTCACGAACGGCAGCCAGGACCAGGGCGTGGATTTCAACCCGACGTTGTAGGCCCACCCGGAACCGACCAGCACGAGCTGGGCGGCACCAGCCCGCCACCCCAGGGCGAGCGAGCCGCCCACAGTGACGACCACGGCCAGTAGCACGGCCACGGCGACTGAGCGGCGCGAGACAGTGCCGGCGGCCACTGGTTTGTCCGTTCTGCCCACCAGGGTGTCGCGACGGGCGTCGATCAGGTCGTTGGACCAGCCGATCGAGAACTGGCCGGACAGGACCGCGATACCGACCAGGACCACCGTCGACGCCGTGTTTCCCGCACCCGCGGCGAGCCCGGCCGTCATCGCTGTGACGGCCGTCGTCGGGATCGGGTGACCTGACAGGAGGAGTAGCCTCAGAAGAGTCAGGACCCCGCGCGTGCTCATCGAGGACATGATCGCAGTGGCCGGACCGGGGACTACGGCGGGAGTACCCTTTCGAAAGAATGTCGGGAAATCCTTCGGGAGCGGCAACGAGATTTCGCTGGACAGCTCGGGCCGCGGCACAATCGTCCTGGGTAATCTCAATCCGGCGGCCATGACCGTCGCCGCCCCGACCTTGACCCCCCACGGAAACCGGAGCCGGCATGGTGGTGCAGCCAGTAGCCGGCCATGGCGTCCGAGCGCTCCGTGGTGGCCGACGCCGCTGGCTCCTGACGGGTCTGATCGTGTTGGCCCTCACCGTGGGGCTGTGGTGGTCGCGCTGGCACGGACTGGACTACCCGGCCCAGCTGTACCGCGTCGGGCTCGTCCACCGGCAAGGATTCTCGGTCTGGGACGCGAACTGGTACGGCGGCCACTACACGCCGGCCTATGGCGTCCTCGTGCCCTGGCTCGGATCGGTGATCGGCCTCTCGGCGACCGCCATCATCTCGACGATCTCGTCGGTCGTGCTCTTCGAGAGACTGCTCACCCACGCACGTCTCCCACACGTCGTGACCGGTACGGCCGCCTTCACGCTCATGATGCTGATCAACATGTACGAGGGTCGGCTGCCCTTCGCCCTCGGCGTGATGCTCGGGCTTGTCTCAGTGCTGCTGGCGCGACACGGGTGGTGGTGGTGGACCGGCGCGGCGGCCCTGCTGACGACGCTGGCCAGCCCGGTCGCTGGAGCATTCCTCGCCCTGGCCTTCGCAGCCTGGGCCCTCTCGTTGCCCTTCGACTCGATCCGAGCGCTCGTCCGGTCGCCGCAGGTCGCCGTGGCGATCCTGTCCTTCCTCGTCACGACGACCATCAGCCTCGTGTTCCCCGAGGGTGGGTACTTCCCGTTCTTCTGGGTCGACCTGCTCCTCGCCCTCGCAACGGGGGTCGCCGCCTTCTGGTTGCTCCCTGCGCAGTCTGCGCTGCGATGGGGTTTCCTCCTCGCTGCCATCGTGGCCGTTCCGTTGTGGGCCATCGCGAACCCGATGGGAGGCAACCTGTCCAGGATCGCGGTGATCGGCGGCCCACTCCTCCTGGCGGCTCCACGCCGGCACGTCCGGCTCCAGCTGCTGGTGGGGCTGGTCCTGCTCGGCTGGCAGATGAAGCCGTTGCTCCATCTGCCCGCGGCTGTCGAGGACCCCTCTGCGTCGCGGTCCTACTACCAACCCTTGGTCGACCAGCTCAACATGCGCACCTCCGGGCCGGTGCGACTCGAGATCCCCATGACGGTGGGCCACTGGGAGGCGGCCTATGTCGCTCCCGCCTACCCCTTGGCGCGAGGGTGGGAACGCCAGCTCGACCTGCGCTACAACGCGATCCTGTACGACGAGAAGATGACCGCCACGCAGTACCAGGACTGGCTGTTCGCGAACGGCGTCAGCTATGTCGCCATACCGGACGCGAGCTTGGAGCCCGAGGCGCAGCATGAGGTCCAGGTGGCCGAGAACGCCACGTACCTCCACGAAGTGTGGACCAACGCGCACTGGCGGCTGTTCGCCGTCGAGGGGTCCCCTCACCTCACGTCCGGACCTGCTCGGCTGCTGTCGCTCAGGGACGGCCGTGTTGCCCTCGCGGTCACAGGCACGAGCTCGGTCACGATTCGGATGCGCTACACCTCGCACCTGGAGGTCGTGCACGGTCGCGGCTGTCTCAGCGCCAGTCTCGACGGCTGGACGATCCTGCAACCGTCGAAACCCGGCCGCTTCGTGCTGAAGACCGCCCTGATCCCTGAGCAGCCGGCTGCCTGCAACCCCTGACCGGGCGTCCCGACGTGTGGTTGCACTGACCGCCGAACGACCTGTCGAAGTTGAGTCTTCTCGACGGTGGCGGGTAAGACTGGTGACCTGTCCCGACCCCCGAGCAGAGGATGTCCCATGAACAGCGCAGCCACCGAGGTCGACGTCGTCGTGCTGGGTCTCGGACCCGGCGGCGAGTCGGTCGCCACCAAGTTGGCCCACGAGGGACTCGACGTCGTGGGTGTCGACAAGCACCTCGTCGGTGGCGAGTGTCCGTACTACGGCTGCGTGCCCAGCAAGATGATGATTCGTGGCTCCGACCTGATCGCCGAGGCGCGGCGAGTCCCAGAGGTCTGCGGTGCCTCGACGGTGACACCGGACTGGGCGCTGATCGCCCGGCGCATTGCGGCGGAGGCGACCTCGGAGTGGGACGACCAGATTGCCGTCGACCGGCTCGTCGATGCTGGGGTCCGTTTCGTCCGAGGAGCCGGGCGGCTGGTCGGCGAGCGGCTCGTCGAGGTCAACGGTGAGACCTTCCACGCCCGGCGCGGCGTCGTGCTCAACACCGGCACCGAGCCCGCCATCCCTCCCCTCGACGGACTCGCTGACACGCCGTACTGGACCAACCGGGATGCAGTGAAGCTGACGGCGCTGCCCGGTTCGGTCATCGTGATCGGGGGCGGCGCGATCGGGCTCGAGCTGGCGCAGGCCTTTTCGCGCTTCGGCACCGAGGTGACCGTGATCGAGGTGGCGGCACGCATCCTCGCTCCCGAGGAGCCCGAGTCGAGCAAGCTGCTCGGCGAGGTGTTCGCCCGCGAGGGTATCCAGGTGCTCGCGGGGGCCGAGATCCGTGCCGTGTCGTACGACGACGGCCACTTCACCGTCGACGTCGCCGGACAGTCGGTCACGGCGGACAAGTTGCTCGTCGCGGCCGGAAGAAGGACGAATCTGTCCGACATCGGCCTCGATGCGGTCGGTCTCGACCCGGCAGCGAGGGCCCTCGACACCGACCCTCGGATGAAGGTGCTCGGGGCCGACGGTCTGTGGGCCATCGGCGACATCACCGGGCATGGCGCCTTCACCCACATGTCGATGTACCAGGCGGCGATTGCAGTCCGCGACATCCTCGGTCATGAGGGCGCAGAGGCTGACTACCGGGCGGTGCCCCGGGTCACCTTCACCGACCCCGAGGTGGGCAGTGTCGGACTGAACGAGCAGCAGGCCAAGGACGCCGGATTGACCGTGCGGACCGGCCACGTCGACCTCACGACGTCCACGCGCGGCTGGATCCACAAGGCCGGGAACGATGGCTTCATCAAGCTGGTGGAGGACGCCGACAGCGGCGTACTCGTGGGCGCGACCGCGGCCGGGCCGTCCGGTGGCGAGATCCTGTCGGCCCTCGTGGTCGCCGTCCACGCCAAGGTCCCGACGGCGACACTGCGGTCGATGATCTATGCCTACCCGACGTTCCACCGGGCCATCGAGGCCGCCCTGGAGGATCTCGCCTCCTGACCCACCGAACACCTCCAACCGCCCGAAATCGGCCTCCGGAGTGCCAGGTTCGGGGGATAGCGGGTGTTCGGCTGGGGACGGGAGCCGAAAACCGCGTGCGCAGGCGCGTCTGCGCAGGGGACGATGAGGGTCGCGCGTATGCCGCTGGCCGCGCACGCCGAAGAGGAGGAGCCGTGGGACACGTCGACGTCGCCGGTGTCCGGTACGAGCTGCCGGACGGGCGGGTGCTGCTCGATGACGTGTCGTTCCGCGTAGGCGAAGGCGCCAAGGTCGCGCTGGTCGGGGCCAACGGCGCGGGCAAGACCACCCTGTTGCGCATCGTCACCGGTGACCTGGTTCCGCATGCCGGTGCCGTCACGCGGTCCGGCGGCCTCGGTGTGATGCGGCAGCTGCTCACCCAGCACGCCGAGGATCAGACGGTGCACGATCTGCTGCTCTCGGTCGCGCCACCTCGAGTCCGTGCGGCCGCCGCCCACGTCGACGCGGCCGAGCTGCGCATGATGGAGGCCGATGACGAGAAGACGCAGATGAAGTACGCCGAGGCGCTGGCCGAGTGGGCCGACGCCGGCGGCTATGACATCGAGGTGCTGTGGGACGTCTGCACCACGTCGGCGCTGGGAGTCACGTACGACAAGGCCAAGTACCGCGACCTGACGACCTTGTCCGGAGGTGAGCAGAAGCGCCTGGTGCTCGAGTCGTTGCTCCGCGGTCCCGACCAGGTCCTGCTGCTCGACGAGCCCGACAACTTCCTCGACGTACCCGCCAAGCTGTGGCTCGAGGAACGCATCCGCGAGTCGTCGAAGACGATCCTGTTCGTCAGTCACGACCGGGAGCTCATGAACAACACGGCCACCCGCGTCGTGACCGTCGAGCTGGGCGCGGCCGGCAACACCGTCTGGACGCACCCGGGTGGCTTCTCGACGTACCACACGGCTCGTCGCGACCGGTTCGCCCGGCTCGAGGAGATGCGCAAACGGTGGGACGAGGAGCACGCGAAGCTCAAGGCGTTGGTGCTGCGGTACAAGATCAAGGCGGAGTACAACGACGGCATGGCCTCGCAGTACAAGGCCGCGCAGACGCGGCTCCGCAAGTTCGAGGAGGCAGGGCCGCCCGAGAACCAGCCGCGCGAGCAGAACGTCAAGATGCGCCTGAAGGGTGGCCGCACCGGCAAGCGGGCGGTCGTGTGTGAGGGCCTCGAGCTGACCGGGCTGATGAGAGCCTTCGACCTGGAGGTCTGGTATGGCGAGCGGGTGGCCGTGCTGGGGTCCAACGGCTCCGGCAAGTCACACTTCCTGCGACTGCTCGCCGCCGGCGGTAGCGACCCTGATGTCGAGCACCGGCCGGTCGGCGAGGTACCGATCGCGCCGGTGCACCACACCGGCCGGGCGAGGCTGGGTGCCCGCGTGCGCCCAGGATGGTTCGTGCAGACCCATGAGCATCCTGAGCTGTTCGGTCGGACCCTGCTCGAGATCCTGCACCGCGGGGATGACCACCGTGGCGGGATGCCGCGTGAGCAGGCCGCCCGCGCGCTCGACCGCTACGAGCTCGCCCATGCGTCGGAGCAGAAGTTCGAGTCGCTGTCGGGAGGGCAGCAGGCACGTCTGCAGATCCTGCTGCTCGAGCTCTCCGGGGCTACCTTGCTGCTGCTCGACGAGCCCACGGACAACCTCGACGTCGAGTCCGCGGAAGCGCTCGAGGAAGGCCTCGAGGCGTTCGAGGGCACCGTCATCGCCGTCACGCACGATCGTTGGTTCGCCCGCGGGTTCGACCGGTTCCTCGTCTTCGGTGCGGATGGTTCGGTGTACGAGTCCGACGAACCGGTGTGGGACGAGGGTCGGGTCCAACGCGCCCGATGATGGACGGACCGCAGCGGCTCAGGCAGCCGGGACTGCCGGGAGGGCGCGGAGTGCGCGCTGGGTGCCGGTGTGGTCGACGAGGTAGTGGCGACCGTTCGGGGTGCGCCACACGAAGATCCCGTTGAACGGTTGGGCGACTTGCCAGCGGCTGTGGGTCTTGAGGCGGTG
>JANLYC010000012.1:0-6009 GCA_031365435.1 Nocardioidaceae bacterium | reverse complement strand
GTCGACCCCAGCAGCGCGGAGCCTAGGGAGCTCCAGAAAGCGTGGCGCACATGCCCAGCGCAGCAGCAATCAAGGCAGAAGAAACCCTCATCCACGTTCTGTGGATCAATGCCGGCCTGAGCTGTGACGGTGACTCGGTCGCCTTGACCGCGGCCACCCAGCCGAGCATCGAAGAGATCGCGCTGGGGGCACTGCCGGGCCTCCCCCAGATCGCCGTCCACTGGCCCTTGATCGACTTCGAGTGCGGCCCGACCGGCGGCGCGGACGACTTCCTCGAGTGGTTCCGCAAGGCGGACCGCGGCGAGCTCGAGCCGTTCGTGCTCGTGGTCGAAGGCTCCATCCCCAACGAGAAGCTGCACGACGAGGGCTACTGGTGCGGCTTCGGCAACGACCCCGACACCGACCAGCCCATCACCACGTCTGAGTGGCTGGACCGGCTCGCACCCAAGGCCACCGCGATCGTCGCCGTCGGCACGTGCGCCACCTACGGCGGCATCCACGCGATGGCGGGCAACCCCACCGGCGCCATGGGTGTGGCCGACTACCTCGGCTGGGAGTGGAAGTCCAAGGCAGGCATCCCGATCGTCAACGTGCCGGGCTGTCCGATCCAGCCGGACAACCTGTCCGAGACCCTCGTCTACCTGCTCTACATGGCGACCGAGCAAGCCCCGATGATCCCGCTCGACGACGCGCTGCGCCCCACGTGGTTGTTCGGCGCCACCGTGCACGAGGGCTGCGACCGCGCCGGCTACTACGAGCAGGGTGACTTCGCGACGGAGTACGGCTCGCCCAAGTGCATCGTCAAGCTCGGCTGCTGGGGCCCGGTCGTCAAGTGCAACGTGCCCAAGCGCGGCTGGATCAACGGCGTCGGCGGCTGTCCGAACGTCGGCGGCATCTGCATCGGGTGCACGATGCCCGGCTTCCCGGACAAGTTCATGCCGTTCATGGACGAGCCTCCGGGCGGCAAGCTGTCCACCACCGCAGTAGGACTCTACGGGTCCACGATCCGCAAGCTCCGCGGGATGACGACGCACACGGTCGACCAAGAGCCCAAGTGGCGCAAGCCCGGCTCGCAGCTCACCACGGGCGCCACGCGCACCTGGTAACCCCTCACGCAGGCAGCCCAGTCACAACCCCCACCAGACCTTCACCCCTTCGCGCAGAACCCCAGAGAGGCGGCGTCATGGCCGGCACGATGGCCCACCCGAAGAAGCTCCAGGAGAATGCCGACGGCCTTGTCGACATGTCTTGGGACCCGATCACTCGCATCGTCGGAAGTCTCGGCATCTACACCAAGATCGACTTCAAGCAGAAGCAGGTCGTCGAGTGTCACAGCACCTCGTCGATCTTCCGCGGCTACTCGATCTTCATGAAGGGCAAGGACCCGCGCGACGCGCACTTCATCACGAGCCGCATCTGCGGCATCTGCGGTGACAACCACGCCACCTGCTCGTGCTACGCGCAGAACATGGCGTACGGCGTGAAGCCGCCGCACCTCGGTGAGTGGATCGTCAACCTCGGCGAGGCCGCCGAGTACATGTTCGACCACAACATCTTCCAGGAGAACCTCGTCGGGGTGGACTTCTGCGAGAAGATGGTCGCCGAGACCAACCCCGCCGTGCTCGAGCGCGCCAACCGCACCGAGTCGCCCCAGGGCGGCGCACACGGCTACAAGACCATCGGCGACATCATGCGGGCGCTCAACCCGGTCACCGGCGAGTTCTACCGGGAGGCTCTGCAGGTCAGCCGCTACACCCGCGAGATGTTCTGCCTCATGGAGGGTCGGCACGTCCACCCGTCGACGCTCTACCCCGGCGGTGTCGGCACCGTGGCCACCATCCAGCTCATGACCGACTACATGAGCCGGCTCATGCGCTACGTCGAGTTCATGAAGAAGGTCGTGCCGATGCACGACGACCTGTTCGACTTCTTCTACGAGGCCCTTCCGGGCTACGAACAGGTCGGCCTCCGGCGTACCCTGCTCGGCTGCTGGGGTTCCTTCCAGGACCCTGACGTCTGCAACTTCGCCTACAAGGACATGACCGAGTGGGGTCGGGCCATGTACGTGACCCCGGGCGTGGTGGTCGACGGCAAGCTCGTCACCAACGACCTGGTCGACATCAACCTGGGCATCCGGATCCTGCTCGGTTCGTCGTACTACGACGACTGGGAAGGGCAGGAGATGTTCGTCAAGAACGACCCGCTCGGCAACCCCGTCGACCGGCGTCACCCCTGGAACCAGCACACCAACCCGCGGCCGCAGAAGCGCGACATGGACGGCAAGTACAGCTGGGTCATGTCGCCTCGCTGGTACGACGGCAAGGACCACCTCGCCCTCGACACGGGCGGCGGCCCGTTGGCCCGACTGTGGTCGACGGCGTTGTCCGGCCTCGTCGACATCGGCTACGTCAAGGCCACCGGGACGAGCGTCAAGATCAACCTCCCGAAGACCGCCCTCAAGGGCCCGGTCGAGTTCGAGTGGAAGATCCCGCAGTGGAGCAACACGATCGAGCGCAACCGCGCCCGGACGTACTTCCAGGCCTACGCGGCCGCGTGTGCCCTGCACTTCGCGGAGAAGGCCCTGGTCGAGATCCGGGCCGGCCGCACCAAGACGTGGGAGAGCTTCGAGGTCCCCGACGAGGGAATCGGCTGCGGGTTCACCGAGGCGGTGCGCGGCGTGCTCTCGCACCACATGGTGATCCGTGACGGCAAGATCGCGAACTACCACCCCTACCCGCCGACCCCCTGGAACGCCAACCCGCGCGACAGCTTCGGCACACCGGGTCCGTACGAGGACGCGGTGCAGGGTCAGCCGATCTTCGAGGAGAACGACCTCGACAACTTCAAGGGCATCGACGTGATGCGCACCGTGCGAAGCTTCGACCCCTGCCTCCCCTGCGGTGTCCACATGTACCTCGGTGGTGGCAAGAGTCTGCAGCTGACGCACTCGCCGACGCAGTCCGTCACTGGCGAGTAGAGGCCTCGGTGGCGCACGGAGTTTCCCCAGAAACGGGCGCAGACCAGCTCAGGGCCACCGGCGAACGCATCGCCACCCTGCTCGACGCGAGCGCGTCGGGCGGGCTGGTGCAGCGCCAGCGCGCCGAGGACCTCGTCGCGCTCGTCACCAACCTCTATGGCGCCGGTCTCGAACGCATCCTCGACATCCTGGCCGACGCGGGACGTCTCGACGAGCGTGCTCTCAGCGCGCTGGCGGACGACGACCTGGTCGCAAGCCTGTTGCTGGTGCACGGGCTGCACCCGCATGACGTCAAGACCCGCGTCGCGGCCGCGCTCGACAGCGTGCGGCCGTACCTCGGGTCGCACGGTGGGGATGTCGAGCTCGTCGACGTCGGAGCCGACGGGGTCGTCCAGATCAGGCTCCTCGGCAGCTGCGACGGCTGCCCGTCTTCGTCGGTCACCCTGCAGCTCGCGGTCGAAGGCGCCATCGAGGCAGCCGCACCCGAGGTCATCTCGATCGAGGTCCTGGAGGTGCCGAAGTCCAGTGCCGCCGGACCCGCCGTGATCCCGGTGGACTCGCTGCGGGCACGCCTCGGTGACGGAACACCCGTGGCCATGGGGAGCTGGACCCCGGTTCCGGAGATGTCTGACCTCCAGGCCGGAGAGGTCGGCGGCTTCGCGGTCGACGGCACAGCCATCGTGGCGTGCCGGCTCGGTCCGGACCTGTTCGCCTTCCGCGACCACTGCCCGGCCTGTCGCCACGACCTGGCCGGCACCCGGCTCGAGCGCATGCTCGGGCAACCGGTGGGGTCCGGCGTGTTGACGTGTCCGAGCTGCCGGACGCACTACGACGTACGGCGGGCCGGCGCAGCAGTCGACGTTCCCGACGTGCATCTCGATCCCCTACCCCTGCTCGTGCGCGACGGTGTGCTGTCCGTGGCCGTTCCGGCGGTGGCCTCCGTATGACGAGCGACACCAGCACCAGCAACGGGAGCCCCGTGGCCTCCCGGCAGGGCCAGAGCCCTCTCGAGGTGCTGCGTCGCATCGCCACCCGGCCGCCGCCCGCCGCGCGCGACGAGGCGTGCGACATGTGCGCGGAGGTGATCGGCGCCGAACACTCACACGTGGTCGACATCGAGAGTCGCCAGCTGATGTGCACCTGCCGCGGCTGCTACCTGCTCTTCTCGACGCCCGACGCGCACCAGCGCTACCGTGCGGTGCCGGACCGCTACCTCTCCTTCCCTGACCTCGCCCTCAGCTCGGCCGACTGGGACTCGCTGCAGATTCCGGTCGGTCTGTCCTTCTTCTTCCACAGCTCGGTACTGGGTCGCACCGTCGCCTTCTATCCCGGGCCCGCGGGCGTCGCCGAATCCGAGCTCGACCTGTCGACGTGGGACACGGTCGTCGCCGCGAACCCGCACTTGGGGGCTCTCACGCAAGACGTCGAGGCGTTGCTGGTCACCGCTCCGAACGACAAGGCCGATGCGCGCTGCTTCCTGGTGCCGATCGACGCCTGCTACGAGCTCTCCGGTCGGCTCCGGATGGTCTGGCACGGCTTCGACGGCGGCACCGAGGCTCGGGAGCAGATCAGCGCCTTCCTCGACCACGTCTCGCAACGGAGTCGACCGGTCCGCGACTCAGATGTCGACCACAACCAACCGGGCCCGACGCCGTGACCGAGCTCGAGTTCAGGATCGACGACGTCGTGGCCGAGCCGTACGCCGCGGCCCCGATGCTGACGGCGCGGCTGCAGATCGCGGAGACGACCGGGGCCACCGTCCACGCGATCGCGCTGCGCTCCGTGGTCCGCATCGAGCCGCAGAAGCGGGGCTATGCCGACGACGAGACGGCCGGGCTGGTCGACCAGTTCGGCACCCGCGAGCGCTGGTCACAGACACTGAAGCCGTTCCAGTGGATGCAGTGCAGCACCACCGTCCAGGGCTTCACCGATCTGACGCTCACCGACCTACCGATGCCGGTCACCTACGACTTCGAGGTCGCGGCGTCGAAGTACCTGCACTCTCTCGGCGAGGAGGGCGAGGTGCCGCTCAACTTCCTCTTCTCCGGCACGGTGTTCACACGCGGGAGCAACGGCTTCGGAGTCGAGCAGGTGCCCTGGCACCTCGAGGCCAACTACCGGATGCCGGTCGAGGTGTGGCACACCTGCATGCAGCTGCACTTCCCCAACGCCGGCTGGCTTCGCCTCGACCGCGATACGCTCGCCGAGCTCGGGCAGTACAAGGCCGGTCACGGCCTGACCACGTGGGACGAGGTCATGACCACGTTGATGGCTGCCGCCAAGGAGCGGTCCCGATGAACCGTCTCGACCAGGCCAAGCTCGTCGCTGATGCCGTGCTCTACGAGGGCTACCTCCTGTATCCCTACCGGGCCACGTCGAGCAAGAACATGGCTCGCTGGCAGTTCGGCGTGGTCGGTCCCCGTGGCGCCGCGGCCGCCGGAGTCGGCGAGGAGTCCTGTGTCGAGATGCAGACGCTCATGCGGTGGACCGGGGCAGATCCAGGTGCCGGCGTCGACATCCATGTGCGGTTCCTGCAGATCCAGCGTCGCCGCACCGAGCTCGCAGCTGACGACGGCACCTTCGTCGACGTCCCCGAGGTGACGGTCGGCCCGACCCGATGGTTGGCGTGGGACGAAGCGGTTCCCGTCGAACGGCTCGTTCACGTCTCGCTCGACGAGCTCATCGCCGGCTGCACCGAACCTGTCGACATCCACCCCGGCTGCGACATCGAGCCGCTGGAGGCCGACGGACGCGTGGTTGCCCGGCTCGTGCGTGAGCGGGCGCACCTCCAGGCCACCGTGACTGCCCGGGCCGAGACCGTCGCCGCCGATGGACTCTTCCGCCTCACCGTGCGCGTCGACAACCAGGCGTCGGTCGACGGGCTGGCGCAGGTCGAGGTGATCCGCAGATCGTTCGTCGGCACCCACCTTCTCCTCGACCTCCCGTCCGCGCGGGAGGAACTGTCCGGCATGGCCGGTCGCCAGGAAGACCGCAAAGCGGATGGCGGCATGACCGATGAACGCCGCCGCGAT
>JANLYC010000631.1:0-6550 GCA_031365435.1 Nocardioidaceae bacterium | reverse complement strand
TAGGGCGCCGTCGCCTCGCCGGCTCGGAACTAGGACGCCGGCGTCGCCGGCTCGGATCTTGGGGCGCGCGCCATCCCCTCGCTGGCTTTCACACAAGGGAAAGGCACACGCACGTTCAGGGCCTGGACGGCCGGTCCTGGGGTTGTTACGCGAAGGACGCTTCCGCAACGGCCCTCGTGATGACTGCTACCAGCTCGTCACGGCTCGGCCCCTCCGAGAACGGCGGACGCCAGCCGGTCTCGTACACGGCTCGCGCCAGCGGCTCGGCCGGTGCGAGCGTGGCCGGGAGATCGGTCATGGCGATGTAGCCACCGATGTGCGCCGCGATCCGGTCGTCGACCTGCGCCGCGTCGAGGATACGGGTCGACGACAGCGGACCCGACAGGTCGATGTCCTCGCCCTGCCACAGTCGCACCGACTCGGTGTCGAGGACGATGTGGTCCTCGACCCAGGGCCGGATGTTGTCCTCCGCCCAGTTCTCGAACGGTTCCGCCACCCCCCTGGGGTCCACGCCCTGGTCGAACAGCTCGAGGAGGGCGCGGATCTGCATGCTGGCCATGGCGATGCCGCGCCCGGCTGTCGGGGTCGTCGTGGACACCGCGTCGCCGACCGACACCAGCCCCGCCAACCCTGCCTGGGGCTTGTATGCGTTGCGCAGCGCTCCTCCCACCAGGACGTCGCCGACCGGAAGGGAGCGAGCCGGGTCGGTCCAGACGGCGAGCGCCGGCACCGCCTGGCACGCCGCCTCGAAGGCGGAGCGGTGGCGCAGCAGCTTGAGATCCTCATCGGCCGTGGGTCGCACGAACAGGACCGAGTAGTGGCCCCGCTCGTGCACGAACACCAAGATCTGGTAGCCGTCGTAGTTGCCGGCCCAGAGCAACGGGCTGAGCAGCGGACCCGGCTCGGCGCCGGGGACCAGGCGGTAGCTGCGGTTGACGTACGCGAGGCCGCAGTCGCCCTCGAGCTCTGGCTCGGGCCGCACCACGCGCCCGGAGCGGCCGGAGGCGTCGACGACGAGGTCCGCCTCGACCGCCCGGCCGTCGACGACGGCGCCACTGACCCGGTCATCGACCGTTTGCAGCGAGTCGATGTGGCCGGTGCGGATCTCCAGCCCCGGCGTGCTCGTGGCCACCCGACGCAGGGCGCGTTCGAACGTAGAGCGGCGAGACAGCATGCCCATCGGCGCGCCGTCCGCTCCCGCCATGCCCATCAGCACGGGTTCGGCACCTAGCGAGATCCAGGCGTCGTATGCCGCGGGCCACACGTCGCGCAGCAGGAGCGGTACCTGGGGTCGGAACCCGTGGGCGTGCTCGAACTGCATGACCCCCCGGCGGTTCCACGAGCCGTCCACGCTCGGCCCCGGGTCACGATCGACGGCGGTCACAAGGTGTCCACGCATGGCCATCGCTGCACCGAGGATGAGGCCTGTTGGCCCTGCACCGACGACGAGTACCCGCATGCCCCGGACCCTTTCGATACACTGATAATCACTTGGTTATACTCACAGTAACTCGAAATTAGGAGATGTCAATGGCCCGCCAGTACCGGTCGACGCTGCGAGGGGAGCAGGTCCGAGCCACCCGCCGAGCGGTGGTCGCGGCCGCGCGCGACCTGTTCGTCGAGCGGGGATTCGCCGGCACCACCATCGACGCCGTCGCGATGCGGGCAGGAGTCAGCCGCAAGACCGTTTTCAACGCGGTCGGGGGCAAGGCCGCGCTGTTGAAAGTGGCCTGGGACTGGGCGCTCGTGGGCGACGACGCGCCGATCGCCTTGGCCGACCGTCCCGCCATACGGGGCATGCTGGAGGAGTCTGACGCACGGAGCGTCGTCGACCGCTGGGCGGAGCTGGTGTGCGAGATCGCCGCACGGCTGGCCCCGCTGTACGGCGTCCTCCAGGCCGCCGCCCAGGTCGACCCCGACGTGGCAGAGCTGCATACCACCTCCGAACGGAACCGGCTCGGCGGTGCGCGGACGTTCGTGGAGCACGTTGCCGAGGTCGGCGGTCTTCGACACGGTCTGGACGTCGACCGTGCCACCGAGGTCGCGGCCGTGCTGATGGACCCGATGCCGTACCAGCGGCTGGTCACCGAAGCCCACTGGTCGATGGAGGAGTACGTCGCACTGATCGCCCGCATGGCCGGCGCCGCCCTGCTGCGATAAGGACTCCCGAGACACGCCCGAGACAGCCTCGAGCCCTCCGTTCATCGGCTGCCTGACGGACCTTGTAACCCAGAGGTTGACCGCAGCTCAGGCGTGCCAGGCAGCTACCGGACCGAGATCGCCGGGTCTCAGAAGGTGAACACCGAGTGCCACATGTCGGCGAAAACACCACCGGCGATCTTGGCCAGCAGCGCCAGCAGCATGACCAGCAGCAAGACGGCGATGCCCAGCACCTGCCCGACCCGGCGCAGGTCACTCGTCGGAGCCGGCTCGGGCTCGGGCTCCTCGGCCCAGTGGAACGGGTCGTCGTGTCGCTCCGGGTCGGTCATCGGACAAGGATCGTAAGCGGCGGGCGCCCGCGACGCCAGACCGACTCGTCAGCCCGCGTGTCGGCGTCGCCCGACGCCGAGCTCGACCAGGGGTGTTGAGGCGCCAGGTCGTGGGTACGGTGATGGTGTGCGTGTCGGGCCCGATGCGCCGCGTCGAGGAGGTGCCGAGATGGTCCAGTGGCGAACGTCGGCCCCGCGCCACGACATCGACGAGTCCCAGCTGGACGTCGACCGGCCCGCCCACTCGGCGGCCGGCCTGACTGCCGTCGCGGTCACGATGAAGCGCAGCATCCAGGCGATGGGTGTGGCGCGAGCCGCGCGGACGCTGCTCAAGCTCAACCAGACCGACGGTTTCGACTGTCAGGGCTGCGCCTGGCCCGATCCGGATCCCTCGCACCGTCATACGGCCGAGTTCTGCGAGAACGGTGCCAAGGCAGTCGCTGAGGAGGCGACCACACTGCGGGTCGGGCCGGAGTTCTTCGCCAGCCACAGCATCGCCGAGCTCGAGTCGCACACCGACTACTGGCTCGGTCAGCAGGGACGGATAACCCACCCGGTCGTACGCCGTGCGGGCGGCTCGCACTATGAGCCCATCGCGTGGGACGAGGCCTTCGAGCTGATCGGGTCAATGCTCAACGGGCTCGCGAGCCCGGACGAGGCGATCTTCTACACCTCCGGCAAGACGTCCAACGAAGCCGCCTTCCTGTATCAGCTGATGGCGCGTTCCTTCGGGACCAACAACCTGCCCGACTGTTCGAACATGTGCCACGAGTCCACCTCGGTCGCGCTCGCGGAGGTCATCGGCATCGGCAAGGGAAGTGTCAGTCTGCAAGACATCTACGACGCTGAGCTCATCGTGATCTGCGGCCAGAACCCCGGCACCAACCATCCGCGGATGCTCACCGCGCTCGAGAAGGCGAAGAAGAACGGCGCCAAGATCCTGGCCGTCAACCCGCTCGCCGAGGCCGGCCTCCAACGGTTCAAGAACCCCCAGAACGTCCGGGGGCTTGCCGGCCTCGGCACCGGCATCGCTGACCTTCACCTGCCGATCAAGATCAACGGGGACCTCGCGCTCTTCCAGGCCATCGGGGCACTCCTGCTCGACAAGGAAGACGCCGCCGCCGGCGAACCCGGGTCGGTCCTCGACCGCGACTTCATCGAGCGCCATACGACTGGCTTCGACGACTGGGCCAAGAGCCTCGCCGACCTCGACTGGGCCGCCGTGCTCAAGGCGACCGGCCTGTCGCGAGCCCAGATCGAGGCCGCGGCTGACATGTTCGCCGCGTCCAGGGCCACGGTCACGTGCTGGGCCATGGGGATCACGCAGCACCGCAACGCAGTCGCGACGGTGAAGGAGATCGCCAACGTCGCCTTCGCCCAGGGCAACATCGGCAAACCGGGTGCCGGCCTGTGCCCGGTCCGGGGTCACTCCAACGTCCAGGGTGACCGCACGATGGGTATCTGGGAGAAGGTCCCGGACCACTTCCTCGACGCGCTGCACAAGGAGTTCCACTTCGACCCGCCCCGTGAGCACGGGTACGACACCGTGGACGCCATCCGGGCGCTGCGCGACGGCAAGGCCAAGGTCTTCATGGGGATGGGCGGCAACTTCGTCTCGGCGACCCCGGACACGGTCGTGACCGAAGCTGCGATGCGGTCGGCCACGCTGACGGTCCAGGTCTCGACAAAGCTCAATCGGTCCCATGCAGTCTGTGGTGAGACAGCGCTCATCCTGCCGGCGCTCGGCCGCAGCGAGCGCGACCTGACCGGCGGCACCACCCAGCGGGTCACGGTCGAGGACTCGATGTCAGCGGTGCACGCGTCCAAAGGCCCGCTCAAGCCGGCCAGCGACCACCTGCGCTCCGAGGTCGACATCGTCTGCGGCATCGCCGAAGCGACGGTGTCGACGGTCGGCGAGATTCCCTGGTCGACGTTCCGTCGTGACTACACCGAGATCCGGCACGCGATCTCCCGCGTCGTCCCTGGCTGCGAGGCGTATGCCGAGAAGGTCGACCGGCCGGGCGGCTTCGTGCTGCCGCACCCACCGCGCGACAGCCGGACCTTCCCGACCAAGGAGAAGGCGGCGATCTTCACGGTGAGCCCGCTCGACGTGTTGCACGTGCCCGAGGGACGGCTGCTGCTGCAGACGATCCGCAGCCATGATCAGTTCAACACCACGATCTACGGTCTGGACGACCGCTACCGCGGCATCTCCAACGGCCGGAGAGTCGTGTTCGTCCACCCCGACGACGTCGAGGCCCTCGGGTTGCACGAGGGACAGCTGGTCGACCTGATCAGTGAGTGGACCGACGGGACGGAACGCACAGCTCCGCAGTTCCGCGTCGTCACGTACGACACACCTCGTGGCTGTGCCGCTGCCTACTACCCGGAGACCAACCCGCTGGTGCCGCTCGACTCCACGGCGATCGGCAGCAACTGCCCGACCTCGAAGTCGATCATCGTACGGCTCGAGCCCGATGCCGGACGCGAGCAGGACTCGGACGGGTCAGGTGACGCCGTGGGGTCGGACGCGGGCCACAAGTCCGACGTCCAGCCCTACCACCTGAGCTGACCTCGACCGGCGCACTTGCCCGCCCTAGCGCGCCGCGTCGGTCGGGTCGAGGAAGATGTGCCGTACCTCGGGAAAGCGTTCCCGCACCCGTCGGTCGACCTCGTCGGCGTACTCCTCGAGGTCGCTGCCGCTCGAGTGGTCGTCGAGGTCCACCCGAGCGGCCACGAGCACCTCGTCGGGACCCAGCCGCATCGTCAGTACTTCGACGATGTCGTCGACGCCGGGAGCTGCGAGGATCTCGTCGCGGATCCCGTCGCGCAGATCCTCGCTGACCGACTGGCCGATGAGGAACGCCTTGTTCTCGCGCCCCAACGTGTAAGCCACGCCGATCAGCAGCAACCCGATCGCCACCGAGGCTGCGCCGTCCCAGAAGCCTTGGCCCGTGATGGTGTGCAACGTGACACCGGCGGCGGCGAGCAGGATGCCGAGCAGCGCCGCCGTGTCCTCGAACGCCACCGTCTTGGCCGTCGGATCGGTCGTATGGCGAAGCTCCTGGATCGTGCCCCGACCGTTCTGCTTGGCCTGGCCGCGTACCTGGCGGACTGCCTTGAGCCACGAGATGCCCTCGAAGACGAAGGAGATGGCCAGCACGACGTAGACGATGACCAGTCCCGTGAGCTCCTCTGGCTTCAGGATCGCCCGAATGCCTTCGTAGACGGAGTACCCGGCACCGAGGACGAAGATGCCGACAGCGGCCAGCAGCGACCAGAAGTAGCGCTCCATGCCGTAGCCGAAGGGGTGCTGGGCGTCGGCAGGTTTTTGGCTGCGCTTGAGGGCGGCCAACAAGAACACCTGGTTGAGCGTGTCGGCCACGGAGTGTGCGGCTTCGGCCAACATGGCTGTCGACCCCGAGATCAGACCGCCGACGGTCTTGGCGATCGCGATCGCGAGGTTCGCCGTGCCGGCCAGCAGCACCGTGCCCGTGGACTCGTCGGGCGCGGGCCTACTGGACATCTTGCCCTCGGTCTGCTCAGCCGACGCCGAGGATGCCTGGTCTGCCACCGCTGTCGTCAGTACTCGTCGTCGACGATGTGGACAGCGGCTTCCTCGGCGCTGGCGGCTGCTCCGTCGATGCCGACGTCGTCACCGATCAGGTCCTTCTCCTCGTCCTCACCGACCCCTTCGTCCGGGTCGACCAGCCGGCCGGCACGCCGGTTGCCGACCTCGCGGTCGCCGAGGAAGTCGTCTTCGGGCCGGATCTCCAACGGGTCGCGATCGGGGTCGTCGTCCCGGTTGTCACCGAAGCGCACGTCTGGGTCGGGCTCTTCCTGGCGGAGGCGTTCCTCGAACGACTCTCCCGTGCGCATCTCAGTGGCCGTGTTGCCGAAGCGCTCGGCCGAGGAGTAGCGCTCAGCCGGTGAGTAGCCCTCGTCGAGGACGTCGTCGACGCCACGGTCGATGAGGCTGTCGGAGGCCTGCTCCTGGTCGAGCTGTTCCTCGGGTTCAGGTATCTCGGACAACTCGGCGGCCTCGACGGGGTCCGGGGAAG
>JANLYC010000618.1:0-1798 GCA_031365435.1 Nocardioidaceae bacterium | reverse complement strand
CGGCGGCCACCCGCCGTCGGGGCGCGAAGCGCCCTTCGAGGTACCCTCTCGCCACTCCGGTCACGAAGTGGTAGACCGCGTCCTCGCGCGGGGTGAGGGTGCCCGGCACGTAGCCTCGCGAGAGGACGCCGCGCTGCACGCTCTCCACCGCCGCCCAGTCCTGCTTGTTCGTGAGGTCCCAGAAGTCCACCGCGTACGACGGGTCGAACCCCGCGGCGTCGGCCACCTCGGCCGGGAACGACCACGAGCAGGAGACTCGCGTCAGATCGGGGGTGATCGGGATGAGCAGGTGACTCATCACGTAGTCCGGGTGCAGGCTGATCAGCAGGTTGGGGAGGACCGCGACGTACATGACGGTGTGCTGTTCCTGCTCGTCGAGCCGAGCCATCATCGCCCCACCGCTCCTGCCGTCCAGCGACATGGTCTGCGCACCCTCGCGGAGCTCCATCCAGCCACCGACCCAGGCGCCCTTGCGCTCGATGTTCTCGCCGCTGGTCGGGGGGCTCACCCGGCACAGCTCCGGATGGATCATCGAGCAGTGGTAGCACTCCTGGTAGTTCTCGACGATCACCTTCCAGTTGGCAGCCACGTCGTACGTGTGCGTCACCGGGGTCTTGAGCGTGGCACCGTCATACCGCGTCACGATGTCTTCCAGCTCTCCGACGTGCTCCGCGAACGAGCCGGCCCGCCCGCTCGGGTCCACGAACAACCAGCCGTGCCACTCGGTGACGGGCATCGCGAACAGCCCGAAGTCGCTCTTGTCGAAGTCGCCGTGGTTCTTGAAGTGCGGTGCGTTCTTCAGCGAGCCGTCGAGCTCGTAGGTCCAGGCGTGGTACGGGCACATGAGAAGGCGGGGCTGGGCAGTCGAGCCGCAGGGAAGGAGCTCGTGGCCCCGGTGCCGACAGGCGTTCTCGAAGGCACGCAGGACGCCATCCTCGCCGCGCACGACCAGAACCCCGGACTCCCCCAGGTCGAAGGCCTTGGCGCTCCGTGCTTCTGGCACCTCAGAGGCCCGGCCGATGCAGATCCAGTCGGAGAACACGTGCTGCCGCTCCCACGCCAGGACGTCGGCGTCGACGTACGCCGCCTTGGGCAGCATCCGGCTGGACCCGAACGGCTTGAGCGCGAGAGCGAGGTCGTCCTGGTCCATGGGAGCTGGTGTCAGCCTCTGATTGAACATACAGTCAGACTACGCCTGTGGCCTGCTCCGCGTAAACATCCTGGACCTCAGGCTTCCCCGGTGAAGACGTCGAGAGAGCGCGTTCCGCGCTCCCCCCGGGTCAGCCGGCGATAGAGGGCGTACCCGATGACAACGGACAGCAGGGACGCCAGCAGCAGCAACGTCGTCAACGCGTTGAGCGCAGGTGTCGGGGCCGCCCGTGCACTGTTGTAGACCTTGACCGACACCGGCTCCGTGGAGGAGTCACCCGACAGGTAGCGCACGATGACGAAGTCGTCGATGACGTCCGCGAAGACCAGGACCGTGCTCGCGAAGATGGCGGGCAACAGCATCTTGAGCAGGACTCGGCGAAGGGCGCCCGCCGGCGAGGCGCCGAGGTCGATCGCAGCTTCTTCGTAGTCGCGTCCGATCGTGAGCAGCCGGCTTCGGACGATGACCACCGGGTAGGACAGCTGGTAGGTGACCAGGCCAACGACCTGGCCCGCTGTCCCCAGGTGCAGCGGCGTCGACATCACCGTGGCCACGAACAGCAGGGCCACGGCCAACAGGATCTCCGGCAGGACGAAGGAGACCAACACCGCGAGGTTGGCGCCGGCAGGGATGCGCCCCCTCCACCGG
>JANLYC010000604.1:0-3745 GCA_031365435.1 Nocardioidaceae bacterium | reverse complement strand
TGGTGGTGGCGGCGGCAATCCTGGTCACGTTACTGGCGTTGTTCATCAACCGCAGCAAGCTGGGCAAAGCGATGCGCGCCACGGCGCAGGACCGTGACGCCTCCCAGCTGATGGGCATCAACATCAACCGCACCATCGCGGCCACGTTCTTCATCGGAGCCGTGCTGGCCGGAGCCGGCGGCATGATCTGGGGCCTTTACTTCAACACCGTCTCCTACGATCTCGGCTTCCGCACCGGCCTCATCGCATTCACCTCCGCCGTCTTTGGCGGTATCGGCAACATCCCGGGCGCCGCCCTCGGCGGGCTGATCATCGGCCTGGTTTCTGCCTTCAGCGACGCCTACATCGGCTCCAAGTGGACGCAGGTGGTCATATTCCGGCCTCGACCTGCCCGCCTGTCAGGGCTGCGTACCAGATCGGGCCCGCCAACTCCCAGGCATGACCGCCGAGCGCGGTGGCAGCGAGATAGAACGCCCGATTCGCGATACCGGAGTTGATGTGAACCCCGCCGTTGTCGTTGCTCGTGTCGACGTAGTCGGGCATCGATCCCACCTGAGGGTCCGCACCGATCCTGGGGTCGTTGTACGCCGAACCAGGTGAGCTCATCGAACGAAGCGCCACCCCGGTGATCGACGGCATGAAGATGCCCGCGCCGATGAGCCAGTCGGCGTCGGCGACAGACTGCCCGAACAGCCGCTGCTTCACGAGGATCCCGAAGACGTCGGACAGCGACTCGTTCAGCGCACCGGACTGGCCTTCGTAGTCCATCTTGGCCGTGAACTGGGTGACGCCGTGGGTGAACTCGTGCGCGAGCACGTCGATGGGCCGGGTGAAACGGTCGAAGACCACTCGGTCCCCGTCACCGAAGACCAGTTGGCGACCGTCCCAGAACGCGTTGTCGTAGTCATGTTCGTAGTGCACGGTCACCACGACAGGAGTCCCCTCACCGTCGTAGGACGCCCGCGACAGCACGTCCGCGAAGAAGGAGAGCGTCGCCTCGAGGTTGGTCGCGGCCTCGTCGACCGCCTGGTCTCCCGATTCGGGCTGCCCGGCTCCGCGAACCGGGCGCCCTGGCAACGTGGACCCCTGGTCGGCGGTATGGATCTGCCACGGCCCGCCCGCGGCCTCGGGCGCAGCGGCCGGCTGCTCTGTCAGCTGCTCCCGACGGGCTCGCAGCGCCTCGTCGAGCTGCAGGGTCCGTCGGCAGCAGCGCACGGCCTCGGCGTCGGAGTGCGCCCGGGCCACCCGCTCGAGCAGGAACGGGGGAATGAACGTGCACTCTCGGTTCATCCGTCCAGGCCTACCTTGTCCGGACCGTGATGTCCAGGTTTGCCCACCGGCAAGGCCCGTGCGACCCGCGAGGACGTACGGACAGATGTAGGGCCCCTCAAAGTATGAGTTTGAGGGGCCCTACGGGTGGTCGGAGGAACGTGACGCCTCCGCCCGACCGAACGTGTCCGTGGGATCCCGGCTGTCTCGTCACCGGCAGCCTCAGCGAGTCGCCCCGCCGGATAGATCCTCGGTTTCCGTCCGATCCCGCCTTCCCTCTCAGGAGGGCGTGAAGAGATGTCTACACGGGTCTTCGGAGGTCGCACAACCCTTTCCAGCAAAGAAGTTCGAGGAAATCCGCATCGCTCGAAGGTTACCCACAGATAGACCACACTCGTCCACTGTCAACCGGGGTTTCTCCACAGTTCGCGCCGTCCCCTGTGGATACAAGCCGGCCTCAGCCATCGAGCCAGCGCTGCGCCTCGGCTCGCATCCGGTCTTGTCTTGCGTCGTCGAAACGGTCGTACTGGCGCACCATCATCGCGCTGCGCCGGTTGGCCTGGAACAGCTCGCGGTAGTCGGCGACGAACTGCCAGTACAGCGCGTCCCAGGTCGCGCACCAGTCGCCCTGGTCGAAGTCGCTCATCCGACGCAGATAGCTCGACGCGCTCACGTACGGCTTGGTCGTGATCAGCTCCCCGGCCGCGAACTGGCTCATCGCATAGACGTTGGGCACCATCACCCAGTCGTAGGCGTCGATGAAGAACGTCATGAACCACCGGTACACCTCGTCAGGATCGATCCGCAGCAGCAGCATCGCGTTCCCGAGCACCATCAAGCGCTCGATGTGATGCGCGTATGCCGTCTGCTCGACCCGGCCGATGATCGTGTCGACCGGACCTAGGCCCGTGGAGCCGTCCCACCACCCGGCCGGCAGCGAACGCGACAGACCGAGCGCGTTCTGGGTGCGCATCGACCGGCCGAAGACCAGGTAGGTGGCCCGCATGTATTCCCGCCAACCGATCACCTGGCGGATGAACCCTTCGATGCTGGGCAGCGGTACGTCGTGGTCTGCGGCATGGGTCAAGGCGGCCGACACCACCTCAGCCGGGCTCAGCAGGCCCACGTTGATGAGCGGGCTCAGCAGCGAATGGAACAGGAAGGGCTCCGCCTCGACCATGGCGTCCTCATACGGTCCGAACTGCTCCAGCCGGTCCTGGAGGAAGCTCGTCAACCACGCACCGGCCTCTGCCCGCTGCGTCGGCCACATAAAGGACCCCGCTCGACCGGGATTGTCGGGGAACGACGTCTGCACCCACGCGATGGCGTCCGTCGTGTGCGCGCTCGGAAGCGCCTGCGGTGCCGCAGGCACCGCCAGGTCGGCAGGTGCCTTCTTGCGGTTGTCGGCGTCGAAGCTCCACCGGCCACCGACCGGCTGGTCACCCTCGACCAGGATGTCGAGCCGCTTGCGCTGCCAGGCGTAGAAGTGGCTCATCCGCCGAGGACGGTTGGCGAAGTACTTGCGCAGCTCGGTGCGCGTGGTCAGGAACCCCGGCGACTCCATGCGCTCGCGTCGCACACCGGAGGCGGCCAGCGTCGCGCTCACCCGTTGCTCGAGCCAGTCGTCGACCACGTCGAAGTAGCCGGCAACCGTCACACGCTCCGCTCGCAGCAGTTCCGTCAGCTGGTCGTGGGTCGTCGCATCGCCTTGCGTCTCGATGGTCAGGACTCGGAAGCCATGGGTGCGGAGCTCGTCGGCGAACGAGCGCATGCTCGACCGGTGCAGGATCAGCTTCTGCTGGTGGAACGGGAGCTGCCGGAAGAACAAGTCATCCTCGACGAGCACCATCAGGGTCGATCGGGGCGCTGCGAAGTGCTCACTGAACAGCTGGTGGGGGTAGATCAGGCGCGCGAGCACGGCTCATCGTCTCGGTTCTGACGGTACCTCGCCCGGCACTGCCTCGAATCGGGCCAGGGCGACCGCGCCGATGGCGGTCAGGACGAACCCGGCGCCGGCGACGAGCTCCCATCCGACCCGGACCTGGTCGCCCAGGACCGCGAGCCCGATCAGCGCCGGAGTCACCGTCTGCATGACGATCATGGGTCCGGTTGCCTCGGTGACGGCGCCGCGGCGCAGCGCGAGTGAGTACAGCGCGAAGGCGAGCGCACCGCTCAGCGGCAGGGCGGCGGACGTGGCCGGCGAGTCCCACAGCTGAGCCGGCGTCAGGCCGGGCAGGATCCGGGCCGCGAGACCGCTGCCGGTGAACCCGAGACCTGCCAGAAAGCCCAGCCCTGTCGCGGCGTACGCATCGTGGCTGCGCGACAGCAGCCCGCCGGCGATCGCGACCGTGACGATTCCGACGTACAGCCACAGCACGAACCCGGCGGGTGGGTCGTCTCCACCGATGTCGCCCGAGGCCATCGCGAGCACCGCGAGGCCCACGGTGATGGCACCGACCGCCGACCAGTCCGCGCG
>JANLYC010000589.1:0-1855 GCA_031365435.1 Nocardioidaceae bacterium | reverse complement strand
ACGGCCCGCACGAGCAGCAACGCGGCGAGGAACAGCGGCACCTTGAGCAGCGTCGTCGGTTGCTGGAGGAGTGCGTCGAGATCGAACGCCAGCCCGCTCGACACGAAGAAGATCGGGACGAGGACTCCGTAACCGATCGCGTCGAGCTTCACGTGGAACAGCGGATGCGTGCGCTCGCCGTCGCGATCGAGGAAGCCGACCAGCACACCGGCGACGAACGCGCCGAGGATCGTCTCGAGCCCGAACCGCTCGGCGATCACCACGAGCACGACGAGCAGGAGCATCGAGCCCCGCACCCGGATCTGCGCGGTGGTGTCCTGCAATCGCAGGAGCACACCGCCGATACGCATCGACGCCGAGTGGCGACTCAGCGCGAGCGTGAGCACGGCGACGGCCACCGCGAAGCCGACGAGCAGCGTGACTCGTGTCCCCGTGTCCGCGGTATCGGTCGAGAAGAGCAGCGAGAGCAGGATCACCGCGGCGAAGTCGCCGATCGACGACCCGAGGATCACCAGCTGTCCGAGCGTCGATTCGGTGGACCCCGACTCCTTCAGGACCGGGATGACGAGCCCGAGCGAGGTGGCGAGGAGGACGACGGCCGCGAACAACGGGTCGTGCACCACACCGAACACCTGGAGCACACCGCCGACCACGAGCGCAAGCAGCACCGAGCCGGCGAACCCGATCCCGGCCACACGGAGCAGCCGACCGCGGAGCTTCGACGTGTCGATCTCGAGGCCCGCGAGGACGAGGAGCACCGCCAACCCGACGACGCTGAGGATCCGGACCGGTTCGTCGATCTCGGCCCAGCCGAGCACCTGCGGACCGACGATGATTCCGGCGACGATCTCGATGACGACGCTCGGCACACGCAGCCGCGGCGCGAGGCCGAGGGTGAGCGGGACGACGAAGGCGACCGCGAGGACCACGGCAAGACTGTCGAACGACACGGGCGGCATTGCTCCCCCTCTCACCCGGTGCTGGCGAACCGTCTCGCCGAGGCGGCCGCCGTTACGGGATTGCACCCGGCCCGGGCCCGCCGCATGATGCGCCGGTGGACCAGGACGAGCCGGCGGGGAGCGACGACGACGTCGTCGCGCGCCTGCGCGCCGGTGACGAGGACGCCTTCCGCGAGCTCCTCGACCGCTACGACGCGCCGTTGCGACGGGTGGCGCGCACGTACGTCGCCACCGACACCGCCGCCGACGAGGTGGTGCAGGACACATGGCTCGGCGTCCTCCGCGGCATCGACCGCTTCGAGCAACGCTCGTCGCTCAAGACGTGGATCTTCCGCATCCTGATGAACATCGCCCGGACGCGCGGCACCCGGGACAAGCGCAGCGTGCCGTTCTCGAGTTTGGGACCGGAGGACGACGACGGGCCGACGATCGCAGCCGACCGGTTCCAGGGACCGGACGCCCGGTATCCCGGCCACTGGTCGGCGTTCCCGACGCGTTGGCACGACCACCCCGAGATCCGAGCCGTGGCCCACGAGACGCTCGACGTCGTGCGGGCCGCCCTCGACATGCTCCCTCCCGCGCAGCAGGAAGTGGTGCGGCTCCGTGACCTCGAGGGCTGGACGAGTTTCGAGGTCTGTAATGCCCTGGGGTTGACCGAGACCAACCAACGGGTGCTCCTCCACCGTGCGCGCTCGAAGGTGCGGGCAGCCCTCGAGGCGTACCTGGGAGAAGACCGATGATCGCGTTACGCAGGAGACGGCCGCTCGTGTGCCACGAGCTCGTCGAGCTCGTGACCGACTACCTCGAGGGCAGCCTGTCGCGGCGCGACCGTGCGCGCTTCGAGGCGCACCTGGTGGGGTGCCCGCACTGCACGGTGTACCTCGAGCAGTTCCGCG
>JANLYC010000571.1:0-2238 GCA_031365435.1 Nocardioidaceae bacterium | reverse complement strand
AGGTGGTGTCGCAGGTCGGTGGAGGAGTGCGCTGTCGGTCAGGCAGGGCACACGGGGAACGGTCGGTCGGTACACGCCGGGCTCAGGGACGGCTGTCGAGCAGCTCGGCGCTCACGAGATCGGCCCGCAGCTCGACCACCTGCTGCTCGGTCGCCGGCAGCAAGGGCAGTCGGACCTCGCGGTTGGAGAGCACACCCTGAAGCTGCAGCGCGGCCTTCACCATGATCGCCCCCTGCGTGCGCGTCATGATGGCGCGCACGGCAGGCAGGATCGACCGATCGATCTTGCGCGCGGTGTCGAGGTCGCCGCCGTCGATCGCCGAGATCAGGTCACCATAACGCTGTCCCGCGACATGGCCCACCACCGAGACGATGCCGACGGCGCCGAGGGCCAGCCAGGGGAAGTTCAGGGCGTCATCGCCGCTGTAGATGGCCAGGTCGGTCGAGCGCAGCAGCCAGGCGCCGGCGTACAGGTCGCCGGTCGCGTCCTTGACCGCGACGATGCGCGGATGCTCCCCTGCGCGCGCGAGCGTGTCGGCGGCCAGCTTGGTGCCGGTACGGCCCGGAATGTCGTAGAGCATGACCGGGAGATCAGCAGCGTCGGCGATGGCGCGGAAGTGCGCCAGGATGCCCTCTTGCGGCGGTTTGTTGTAGTACGGCGTGACCGCCAGCAGCCCACTGGCACCACATTCCTGAGCCTGCCGGGCGAGGGCGATCGCGTGTGCGGTGTCGTAGGACCCGACGCCGGCGACGATGCTGGCGTCCGGACCCACGGCCTCGACCACGGCGCGCAGGACCTGCCGTTGTTCGTCGGTCGTGACCGTCGGGGACTCCCCCGTGGTCCCGAAGATCACCAGTCCGTCATGTCCGTTGGCGACCAGATGTGTCGCCAACCGGGCGGCCGCGGCGGGGTCGATGGCTCCGTCGGCGTCGAAGGGCGTCACCATCGCGGTGAGGACCCGACCGAACGGCGCAGTCATCGCGGGGCTCATGGAAGGAGGTTACCGCTCAGCCGGAGGGCGAGGTGCACGACAGAGCCCCGTTACTGACCGCTCGGGGGGTCCGGCCAGTAACGGGGCGTCTGACTGACATATCGCGCGGCGGACCCGAAGCGTTACAGCTTTCAACTGAACTTCTGTGATTTCAGGCCGTCTCACGCCGGACCGACCCGCTCGTACGCCGCGAGGGTCCAGCCCTCGTGCGGCTCCCGGGACAGCTCATGCCAATCGGTCCAATCCACCTCGGGAAAGAAGGTGTCGCCCGCCGGACTGGCGTCGACCCACGTGATGAGCAGCCGGTCGCTGAGCGGGAGCGCTTCGGCGTACACCTGCGCCCCGCCGGCGACGAACACGTCCCCGTCGATCTCACCGCCCCACGTCAGTGCCGCCCCGACGTCCGTCGCGACCATGAGCCCTTCGGGTAGGCCACCGGCCGGCTGCCAGCCGTCCTGTCGGGTGACGACGATCGTGGTGCGCCCCGGCAACGGCCGTCCGATCGACTCGTAGGTGAGCCGACCCATCACCAGGACGTGGCCCATCGTGATCGTCTTGAAGCGCGTCTGCTCCCCGGGCAGCTTCCAGGGGATGTCTCCCGCCGATCCGATCACGCCGTTGGCAGCCACCGCCGCCACGATCGTGACGGTCATACGGCGATCGGTGCCTTGATGCCGGGGTGGGGGTCGTAGCCGGCGATCTTGACGTGCTCGAGATCGAAGTCGGCGAGGTCGGTGATCGACGGGTCGAGCCAGAGCTCGGGCAGGTCTCGCGGTTCACGTGCCAGCTGGAGGCGCGCCTGGTCGAGGTGGTTGAGGTAGAGGTGCGCGTCGCCGAGCGTGTGGACGAAGTCGCCGACCTCGAGACCCGTCACCTGCGCGACCATGTGCGTGAGCAGGGCGTATGACGCGATGTTGAACGGCACGCCGAGGAACACGTCGGCCGAGCGCTGGTAGAGCTGGCACGACAAACGACCGTCGGCGACATAGAACTGGAACAACGTGTGGCACGGCGCCAGCGCCATCGCTGGGATGTCGGCCACGTTCCAGGCGCAGACGATGTGGCGCCGGGAGTCGGGGTCGGTGCGGAGCTGGTCGAGCACCTGCGCGATCTGGTCGATGTGCTCACCGCCTGGGGTCGGCCAGGACCTCCACTGGTAGCCGTAGACCGGTCCGAGGTCACCGTTGTCGTCGGCCCACTCGTCCCAGATCGTGATGCCGCGCTCCTGCAGCCAGCGCACGTTGGAG
>JANLYC010000568.1:0-1626 GCA_031365435.1 Nocardioidaceae bacterium | reverse complement strand
GACCGGACGGTCTACGTGCACGACCTCTGGATCGGCTCTTGGATCGCCGCCGGCATCATCGGAGTCTTCACCTGGGGCCTGATCCTGTGGGCTGCCCTGCGCTACCGGCGTCGGCGTGACGATGAGCTCCCCACCCAGGTGCGCTACAACTTGCCGATCGAGGTGCTCTACACCATCGCGCCGATCATCATCGTGGCCGTGCTCTTCTTCTTCACCGTCGAGAAGCAGAACAAGGTGCTCGCGCAGGTCGACAACCCCGACCACCAGGTCGTGGTCACGGGCCAGCAGTGGTCGTGGACGTTCAACTACCTCGGTGAGTCCGGCGCCGGTGGAACCGACGTGTACGACGCCGGGACAACCGCGATCGAACCGACGCTGTGGCTGGTCGAGGACCAGACGGTCTCCTTCACCCTGCACTCACCCGACGTCATCCACTCGTTCTGGGTGCCGTCGTTCTACTTCAAGCGCGACGTGATCCCCGGGCGCGACTCGACGATCTCCCTCACGCCGACCGTCGCCGGTGACTTCGTGGGCCGCTGCGCGGAGTTGTGCGGCTTCCAGCACTCGCGCATGCTCTTCAAAGTGCACGTCACGACTCAGCAGGAGTTCGACCAGCACATGGCTGACCTCAAGACCGAGGGCTACACCGGCGTACTCCGCGGTGGTGCCGACTCCGAGACCGTTGCCGGACTCGAGAACTCCAAGGCAGGTGCCGAATGACCGCGATCGACGCCGGCCAGCGCCTCCAGACGCAGCGGCGACCACTGACCAAGGGACAGTTCGTCGTCAGGATCCTGACGACCACCGACCACAAGGTGATCGGCAACCTCTACCTCGGCACCTCGTTCATCTTCTTCCTGGTCGGTGGCCTCATGGCCATGATGATCCGTGCCGAGCTCGCCCAGCCCGGCCTTCAGTTCGTGACCGACGAGGTCTACAACCAGCTGTTCACGATGCACGGCACGATCATGCTGCTGCTGTTCGCGACGCCGCTGTTCATCGGCTTCGCGAACGCGATCATGCCGCTGCAGATCGGGGCGCCGGACGTCGCCTTCCCTCGGCTCAACATGTTCAGCTACTGGCTGTTCCTGTTCGGCGGGCTCATCGTCGTCTCCGGCTTCATCGTGCCGGGTGGCGCTGCCGACTTCGGCTGGTTCGCCTACGCACCGCTGTCCAACTCCATCCGCTCGCCGGGCGTCGGTGGCGACATGTGGGTCATGGGCCTGTGGATGGTCGGCCTGGGCACGATTCTCGGAGCCGTCAACTTCGTCACCACGATCTTCTGCATGCGGGCGCCGGGCATGACGATGTTCCGGATGCCGATCTTCACGTGGAACATCCTGGTCACCTCGCTGCTCGTGCTGATCGCCTTCCCGATCTTCGCTGGTGCGCTGCTCGCGCTCGAAGCCGACCGGATGCTCGGGGCGCACATCTTCGACGCGGCCTACGGGGGGCCGATCCGCTGGCAGCACCGGTTCTGGTTCGTCGGCCATCCCGAGGTCTACATCATCGCCTTGCCGTTCTTCGGCATCATCACCGAGATCCTGCCGGTGTTCAGCCGCAAACCGATCTTCGGGTACGTCGGCCTGGTCGGCGCGACGCTGGCGATCGCGGCCCTGTCGGTCG
>JANLYC010000552.1:0-5017 GCA_031365435.1 Nocardioidaceae bacterium | reverse complement strand
TCGCGGATCGCGACCATCGCCTGGTCGGGGGCGATCTCGAGTGCCGCCTTGAGCAGGTTGCGGTAGAAGATCATGTGCAGGTTTTCGTCCGCCGCGATCCTGGCCAGCAGCTTGTCGCACATCGGGTCGGTCGTGAACCGTCCCGTGTTGCGGTGGGAGACGCGGGTCGCGAGCTCCTGGAACGAGACGTAGGCCAACGACCGCATGGCGTCTTGCGCGTGCGCGGACTGGTATCCCTCGGACATGTGCTCCATCCGGAACCGCTCGAGCTGCACCGGGTCGACCATCCGCTTGACGAGCATGTAGTCGCGCATCGCGATTCCGTGCCGGCCCTCCTCGGCGGTCCAACGGTGAACCCATTCGCCCCAGGCGTTGTCGCGACCGAAGATGACCGCGATCTCGTGGTGATAGCTCGGCAGGTTGTCCTCAGTCAGCAGGTTGACGATGAGGGCCGAGCGGGCGACGTCGGGGACGTCGGCGTCCTCGGGCGACCACGGCTCCCCGCCCATCAGCCCGTCATAGTTGCGCCCCTCGCTCCACGGGATGAACTCGTGGGGGAACCACTCCTTCGCCACCTTCAGGTGACGGTTGAGCTCGACCTCGACGACCTGCTCGAGCTCGCGCAACAGGTCGCTCTGGCTGACCTCTTGGACTGTCATGGACGTCTCCCTCCGGATCGGACCTCCACCTCTGATACGAAGGTTACGCTACCGTAGGTTACGATCACGAATCACGCGTGCGTCCGGCCCGTGAACACCCGTTCCTGAGCGTTTTCGAGCCGACGGTACGACGGCCGGCGTGGCGCGGGATGCGGCTAACCGCCGAGGCCGGGAAATCCTGCACCGAACCCGCCCGACAGCTGGCCCAGCTGCTCAGCCGCTACCCGTTGTGCGTTGGCGCCGGCGTCGTGGACCGCGGCCAGGACGAGGTCTGCCAAGGTCTCGGTGTCACCGGGATCGCAGACCTCAGGGTCGATACGCAGTCCGACCAGATCGCCGGTGCCGGTGACGGTGGCCTGCACGAGTCCACCGCCGGCGCTGCCGTCGATGCGGCGCTCAGCCAGGTCGTTCTGGGCGGCCATCAGCTGCTGCTGCATGGCGGTCGCCTGCTCGAGCAGGGAGTTCATGTCGGGCGATCCTTCGGGGAACATCGGGCTCCTTGGTCATGAGTGACCTGCTGCCACTCGGGGTTGAGGCTTGCTTCGACGCCCTGGGTCAGGAACCGTCATGCCGGATGTCGTCGATGACCCGAGCGCCGAGCTCGCGCTCGAGCAGCTCGTGGCTGGTCAGACTCGCGTCGTCGACCACGTCATCATCTTCGTGGATGTCCGGTGGCGCTTCCGTTCCGGCTGTCTGCCCGGACGTGTCACGGCCGTTGCGTGTCTTGCGGATCGCTTCCTTGGCCGCATCGACGTTGGCGCTGCGGTCGGACGGCACGGTCGTGGGCTCCGGCTCGGACGGTCGGATTGCCTCCACCGCCGCCGGGGAGGTATCTCCCGCGGGAGGTGCAGCCGCGGGGCGCGGCTCGGGTTCGCGGACGGTGCGCGAAGGCGCCTCCGGGCTCGGGCCGTCGATGATGCCCTCGACGCGCCAGTCGACACCGAGCTCGTCGATCAGGGCTTGCCGCAGGATCTCGGCCGCACCCCCCGTCCGGAAGTTCTTCGCGGCGCCCTCGCCACCGAAGCCGATCGTCAGGACCCCCTGGCTGACGTCCTTGACCTGGGCGTTCTGGCTCAGCAGGATCCACGCGTAGCGCTTCATCCCCTTGACCCGCTCGAGCACGCCTGGCCACAGCCGCCGCACGTCGACCAACGTGAGGCCCGAGCTGTCGGCGGACGCAGTCGCCGGCGGGGCGGCTGCCGGGGCTTCCGGGGCGGCTGGTCTCGGGGCCACTTCGGTGGCGGCCGGAACGGTCACCGCTGCGGGACCGGCCGACGACGTAGGCAGGGGCTGCTCAGCGCCTCCGTCTGGGTCGGCTGTAGCGGCTCGAGCGGCTGTAGCGGGTTCGGAGGCGGCCGACGGTGGCGGGGCCGCTTGTGCGGGTGCCGCCGGGGACTGTCGGGCAGGCGGGCTCGGCTCCGGGGCGGCGGGAGCCGGCGAGCTCGGACGACGGGACGCCTCGACCGGCGTACCGGGCGGAACGGGGTCGCCGACGACAGACAGCCGCCGCTCGACCCGGTCGATCCGGGCGCCGAGGCCCTCGGTGGACTGGTCTGCACCGGGTAGCAGGATGCGCGCACACATCAGCTCGAGCAGCAGCCGAGGAGCGGTCGCGCCCTTCATGTCGGTCAGGCCCTGGCTGACGATGTCGGCCGCCCTCGTCAGGTCGGCCCGGCCGAACCGCTGCGACTGTCCGGCCAACCGCTCGGCCTGGTCGTCGGACAGCTCGATCAGCCCGCGGGACGCGGCATCGGGCACAGCGGAGATGACCACCAGGTCGCGCAGCCGGTGCAGCAGGTCCTCAGCGAAGCGTCGCGGGTCCTGGCCGGCGTCGACGACCTTGTCGACCACGCCGAACAACGTCGTGCCGTCGTCAGCAGCCATCGCGTCGACGGTCTCGTCGAGCAGCGTCTCGGGGGTGTAGCCGAGCAGGGCGGTGGCGAGGTCGTAGGTGACGCCGTCGGGCCCCGAGCCGCCGATGAGCTGGTCGAGCACGGAGAGACTGTCGCGCACCGAGCCCGCACCCGCGCGCACGACCAGGGGTACGGCGGTGTGCTCGATGGCGACGTTCTCGCGCTGACAGAGCTCGACGAGGTAGTCGCCCAGGATCTTGGGCGGCACCAAGCGGAAGGGGTAGTGGTGCGTGCGCGACTTGATCGTCCCGATGACCTTGTCGGGATCGGTGGTGGCGAAGATGAAGCGCAGGTGGGACGGCGGCTCCTCGACAAGCTTGAGCAGGGCGTTGAAGCCCTGCGGGCTCACCATGTGGGCCTCGTCGATGATGTAGACCTTGTAGCGGGCCTTCACGGGGGCGAAGAACGCGCGTTCGCGCAGCTCACGGGCGTCGTCGACGCCACCGTGGCTGGCGGCGTCGATCTCGATCACGTCGATGGACCCGGGTCCGCCGCAGGCGAGCTCGACGCAGGACTCACACACACCGCACGGCTCCGACCGCGGGCCTTTCTCGCAGTTGAGCGCGCGCGCCATGATGCGCGCACTGGTGGTCTTGCCGCACCCGCGCGGTCCGGAGAAGAGGTAGGCGTGGTGGACACGGTTGTTGTCGAGCGCGTGGGACAACGGAGTGGTGACCTGCTCCTGGCCGATGACGTCGCCGAACGTGTCAGGGCGATAACGCCGGTACAACGCGAGGGGGGCATCCACGCTGACGACCTTACTGCCGCCCGGGGACGACGCGTATGGCCGGCAGCCGGGCCGTGGACAAGGCCCGTGACTTGGCAAACCTTTGATCTCGAAGACGTCAGCGGGGGTGACGGTGTCGGCAGCTAGTCCTAGAGTCACGTACAGGAGCCGACCTCACGACCCCTCTCAGGTCCGACGAACACTGCGAACACTGAGAACCACCGCGAACACCGCGAACACCGCGAACCGCTGCGAACCACTGCGAACCACTGCGAACCGAGGAGAGAGCCATGAGCGACAGCGTCATCCACTTCGAGATCCCCGCCGACGACCTGGAGCGGGCCCACACCTTCTATCGGGACACCTTCGGCTGGGAGATCAACCACATGCCGGAGATGCAGTACACGATGGTGACCACCACCGAGAGCGGTGAGCGGGGGCCGCTTCACCCCGGTGCCATCAACGGTGGCATGTTCGAGCGCAGCGAAGACATGACCAGTCCGGTCGTGACGATCGGCGTCGACGACATCGACAAGGCGCTCGAGAAGATCACCGCGGCCGGCGGCGCCGGCGTCCGCGACAAGATGCAGGTCGGAGACATGGGGTGGGCGGCGTACTTCAAGGACACCGAGGGCAACCTGATCGGCCTCTGGCAGAACGCCGGCTGATCGCGCAAGTCGGGCGGAGGCGCAAGAGACCCCTCGTGTACCCGGCAGAGCTTGCTTACCCTTGCTGCCTTCCGGCCCTGGGGGAGTTGGGCTAGGTGCCGCCACACGAGGGGCTGCGCCCGAGTCTACGGGAGCGCGCCGGGCATCTGCCAATCGTGTCCGGCCTTCTCCACATCGCCTACGACGCGATTTCGGTCGGGCCACCACAGGCGATAACCTCCTCCACGGAGGATTCGCATAGTGGCCTAGTGCGCACGCTTGGAAAGCGTGTTGAGTGAAAGCTCTCAGGGGTTCGAATCCCCTATCCTCCGCCAGCGGTAAACCGCAAGATTCCGGCGGTCACGAGTCGTCGAGTTGTCGGCGGAGACCAGTTCGTTCCCGGAACGCTCGATACGCGTCCGTAAGACCCCCGAGTCCCGGGAAACGCTTCGGACGGGCTGAACGGTGACGGCTGCCGCGACGGTACCGCACGTCCTCGCCGTCCCCCCTGGTGTTCGCCAGCTGGGGTTCCGCTTGCGGGTCGTGGTACCACCCCCGGCGCACTCTCGTTGGCCGATGGGTGTGCCGCCACGACGCCGTGCCCCAGCTGCTCGTAGCCCTCGACCACGGTGCCTCGCGAAACCCTCAAGCGCTCAGCCGGTCGTCTGGTGGACGGCAGCCTCTCCCCGAAGAGCAGACGACCTTCGCGGATGGCGACGCGCAACTGCTCCAGGCTCTGCAGGGCGAGGGGATGCCGGTGCGGGCGAACGCAATCATCAGGTTCAGAGCATGGCGGCTCCAGTCGGCGGGCACGGGATCAGTCAACCAAATGGTCCAGTGCATCCCTCCCGAAGTGGCCCTTCAGAACGGACCGACTGGCGACGAGCATCGAGTCATGGGCATCGGACTCGTCTTGGCACTCACAGCAGCGCTCGCCTACGGCGCCTCCGACTTCGTCGGAGGGACGGGCTCGCGCCGTCACACCCCGTGGTCGGTGGTGGTGGTCGGCCAGGTGTGCGGCGCCGTCATGATGGTCGCCTGCGGGATGCTCGCGCCTGGTGACCCCCGGGC
>JANLYC010000258.1:0-2436 GCA_031365435.1 Nocardioidaceae bacterium | reverse complement strand
ACGCAGACCTCACGGGTCCGCCGAACCGCCCGTCCCATCCCCAGCACTCGGCTCGTCAAGGTCGAGCTGCGCAAGATGTTCAACACCCGCTCGGGATTCTGGATGCTCGTCAGCATCGGCGTCCTGTCGCCCATCTCGGCCGGGTCGCTCCTCGTCTTCGGCCTCAACAGCGACGTCACCTACCAGAACTTCGTGAGGGCGAGCGGGTTCCCGATGTCCGTGATCTTGCCGATCATGGCGATCCTGGCCGTCACGAGTGAGTGGAGCCAGCGCAGCGGGCTCACGACGTTCACGCTCGTGCCGAGCCGCGACCGCGTCATCGGGGCCAAGGCGATCGCGACCCTCCTGGTGGGCCTCGGCGCCGTCTCCGTCGCCTTTGCGGTTGGCGCCCTCGGCAACGTGGCCGGGTCAGCACTCGCAGGCGTCGACACCGCGTGGGACATTTCGTTGTCCATGGCACTCCAGACGGTGCTCTACAACCTGGTGGGCATGGCCTTCGGCTTCGCACTCGGTGTCGTGCTGCGCAACTCCGCGGCCGCGATCGTGGGCTACTTCGTCGCTTCACTAGTCATGCCCGGCATTCTCGCGCTCCTGGCTCAGGTGCGTTCGTGGTTCGAGGACCTGCAGCCGTGGATCGACTGGCACTACACGCAGGTGGCGCTCCTCGATGGCGCCACGAACACTGTCAAGGAGTGGGCGATGCTCGGCTCGACCACGATGATCTGGATCGTCCTTCCCCTCGTCGTCGGGCTGCTGTCCCTGCGCCGCTCCGAGGTCAAGTAGTCGGACACTCAGTAGGCGGTATCCGACGCTCATGTGTGAGTGCCGGATCTCGCCCTCTCGTCGTGGACCGCGGGGGGTCGTGGTCGTGTCTGATGTCCTTCGATATCCGAGAGAGGACGACTGCCTGCTCTCGTTGAGGTTCGCTCGCGACGTCACACCTGACCGAACATGGATGGCTCAGCGATCGGTGCCGAGCAGGACGCCCTTGCGGGCTTCGTACTCCTCGTTCTCGAGTTCGCCGCGGGCAAACCGTTCGTCGAGGATGTCCATCGGGTTGCGACAAGTCCCCTCGTCAACCCGCCCGCTCTCACGAGAGCCGCGAACGTTGCTGGTGCCTTGGAAGATCATGACGCCCGCGAAGATCACGACGCCCCAGAACAGGCTCATCATCAGGATCATCGCGATCCAACCGCCGGTGCCCATGCTTCCGTCGTTGTACCAACCCATCATGGTGCTCAGCTCCTTGGTTGTTCGTTGTCTCTACTGTGCTCCCTGGACCAGGGCTTCCCGGTCGCGGTTCTGTGAAGGTTCATTGAAGAACGCCTTGTCAGGCAGCCTCTGTCCGATCGTGGGCGCCCGCGGCTGGCACCATGAAGGCCATGTCGAACCCCAGCCTTCCCGAGCCCACGGCCCTGGCGACTGGAGCGACGGCGTCGCAGCGGCCGCCCTCAGGCATGCGGGCCCTGGTGGTGGAGGACGAGACCTCGTTGGCGAACCTGATCGGTAGCTACTTCGAGCGTGACGGCTTCGAGGCCACCGTCAGCCACGATGGGCTGCAGGCCGTGGCGCTCGCTCGCGAGGTGGATCCCGACGTCGTCGTCCTCGACCTGGGTCTTCCGAGCCTGGACGGCATCGAGGTCTGTCGCCAGATCAGGATCTTCTCGGATGCGTACGTCGTCATGCTCACCGCGCGCAGCGACGAGATCGACACCCTGATCGGACTTTCGGTCGGCGCCGATGACTACCTGACCAAGCCATTCAGCCCCCGCGAGCTGATGGCGCGGGTGCAGGCGATGCTGCGCCGACCGAGACGGTCACGAGAGCTCGCCGGCCCGGACCCTGGGGCCCCGGTGCGAACGTTTGGCGCCTTGAGCATTGATACGGACGGGCGGGATGTCTGGCTCGACGGCGCACCCGTCGCCCTCACCCGGACCGAGTTCGACCTGCTGGCAGCGCTGTCATCTCGACCCCGGATGACCTTCAGCCGACGGCGTCTCATCGACGACGTCTGGGGCCCCGCCTGGGTCGGGGACGAGCACCTGGTGGACGTCCACATCGGCCACCTGCGCCGCAAGCTGGCCGATGACGCGGCGGACAGCCTGTACGTCCGCACGGTGCGAGGCGTCGGCTACCGGATGGGCGCTGGTCGGTGAGCGACCAAGCGCGGGTCCGTTGGGGTTTCGCGTCGCGGCTGCTCTCGGCGCAAGCCCTGGTGCTCGTCGCTGGAGCCGTGACGACGTGGGTCGTCGCGTCATTTGTGGGGCCGAGCATCTTTCGTGACCACCTGCACCGGGCGGGGGTCTCACACACGTCAGCCGAGGGCCGGCACGTCGAGGAAGCCTTCAGGTCCGCCCTGGTGATCTCGATCTCGGTCGCCCTCCTGGCCGCAACCATCACGGCTCTGGCAGTCACCTGGTACTTCACCCGCCGGGT
>JANLYC010000541.1:0-5795 GCA_031365435.1 Nocardioidaceae bacterium | reverse complement strand
CAGGTCAGCCTGGCCCGGGAGCTCAACCGCCCGGATCTGCTCTCCAACGCACTGATCGGGTGGGGCATCGAGCTCGTGCAGCACGACGTCACCAAAGGGGTCGAATGCTTCCGGGAGGCCGTGGCGGCGTATCGACAGACCGGCAATGCCGCCTCCCTGCAGGCGTCTGAGGTGAACCTCGCGATCGCTCTCTGGACGACCGGTGAATGGGACCCTGTTCCCGCGCTGACGGCCCGTCGTGACGATGAGGCTTTCGAGCTGGGACTGCGCGTCGTGATGGCGGTGATCGAGCGCTGGCTCGCCGATGCCCGCGGCGTCGAGCCGCTTCCGGCTCTGCCGACGTTGACGAACGACGCCGACAACCTGTCCGACCTGGCCTGGTACGAAACCGGTCGGATCGCCGAGCTCCTCCGCGTCGGCGCTGTTGCCGAGGCGGCGGACCTGGGAGAGAAGGTGGTCGAGCACGCGCTTGGCTGGAGCGGTCTGGGTGATGACTTCATCCATCTGTGGCCGCGGGCGGTGACAGCTGCGATCGCCGCCGGTCAGCTCGAACGTGCCGGAGAGCTCATCCGGCCGGTGCAGGACGCACCGAGCGGGTTGAAGGGTGAGGCTCTGACGGCCCACCTGCACCACCTGACGGCACTGCTTGCGATCGCGCAAGGCAGTCCTGGCGACGTCGAGGCCGACCTGACCGCCGCGATCAAGGGATTCGAACAGTACGGTTCCCTCCCGCTGACCGCGCGCGCTCGAGCGGACCTCGGGCGCTGGTTGGTGGACCAGGACAGGGCAGCCGACGCAACGCCCTTGCTGGAAAAGGCTCGGGCCGCGTTCCAGCAGCTCGGGGCCGACGGCTGGCTCCTGGAGTACGACCTCCTCGGTCTGGGAGAGAAGGCCGAAACTCAGGCATCCGCCTGATGGGGCAGGTCAGCACCGGGATCCACGAGGCGACGGTGGCGGTTCGCACCGTCTTCGCCAACCCAGCACGACGTGCCGCGCACGGCGACCGTGACCACGATCGAGGACACTGTGCTGCGCTCGCTCGACCAGGACGTCTTCCTGGCCGCTGTCACCGGTAACGCCCAGGCTCTGGACCAGGCCCCAGGCGCTGGCGAACCTCCGCATCCCGACCGGCGAGCGGGTCGACGGGCGGGCCGCAGGGCTGCTGCCCTGAGCCTGCCCCTCGAAGCCCGTCGCTCCTCCGGTCGGCCCTTGCTCAAGCTGCCTTGCTCCCGAGGTAACCGTTCGGGTCGAGCACGTACTTGCGGGACGCACCCTCGTCGAACTCCTGGTAGCCACGCGGTGCGTCCTCGATCGGGATCGGGGTCGCGTTGACCGCCTTGGCGATCTGGACGCGGTCGTTCAGGATCGCCATCATCAGGCCCCGGTGGTACTTCATCACCGGACACTGGCCGGTCATGAAGCTGTGCGACTTCGACCAGCCCAATCCGATGCCGATGGACAGCGAGCCCTGCTGGGCAGCCTCGTCGGCCGCGCCCGGATCACCGGTGACGTACAGCCCGGGGATGCCGATCCCGCCGCCGGCGCGGGTGACGTCCATCATCGAGTTCAGCACGGTGGCCGGTTGCTCCTTCTCAGCATCCGCGCCGTGGCCGCGTGCCTCGAACCCCACGGCGTCGACGCCGCAGTCGACCTCGGGAACGCCCAGAATCTGCTCGATCTGGTCCTTGGGGTCGCCCTTCGAGACGTCCACGGTCTCGCAACCGAAGGTCGTCGCCTGGTTGAGTCGGTCCTTGTTGAGGTCGGCGACGATCACGACCGCGGCCCCGAGCAGCTGTGCCGACACTGCAGCCGCGAGCCCGACGGGACCCGCGCCGGCGATGTAGACGGTCGAGCCGACTCCGACTCCCGCCGTGACGCAGCCATGGAAGCCGGTCGGGAAGATGTCCGACAGCATCGTCAGGTCGAGGATCTTGTCCATCGCCTGGTCCTTGTCGGGGAACTTGAGCAGGTTCCAGTCCGCGTATGGCACGGCGACGTACTGCGCCTGGCCGCCGACCCAGCCCCCCATGTCGACGTACCCGTACGCCGATCCGGGCCGGTCGGGGTTGACGTTGAGGCAGATCCCGGTCTTGCCCTCCTTGCAGTTGCGGCAACGGCCGCAGGAGATGTTGAAGGGTACGGAGCAGAGGTCACCCTCCTTGATGAACTCCACACCAGGCCCGACTTCGACGACCTCGCCGGTGATCTCGTGGCCGAGAACCAGGCCCTCGGGCGCCGTCGTGCGGCCGCGCACCATGTGCTGGTCGCTGCCACAGATGTTGGTGGCCACGGTCTTGATGATCGCGGCATGGGGCAGCTGTCGTCCGACGTTGCCGGGATTGACGCCGGGGCCGTCCTTGAGCTCGAACGTCGGGAAGTCGATGTCCTGGACCTCGACTTTGCCGGCCCCCATGTAGGCGACTGCCTTGTTCGACGTGTTGGTGGATGTGCTGCTGTCAGCCATCTGCTCTCTCCTCTGAATGCCGGGTCGATGCCGGGACAAGGCGCCGAAGGTTGCAGCCGTGCGCCGGCATCGTCGCGCTGGAGCGCCTGGTTTCGTGGTTCCCGGTCGTCTGCCGCGTAAACAGTCGGGCCGAGATTCTTGGCGGATGCATCACTTCCCGCCGCTGCGAAAGGCCTCGGTTGGAGTTTGTCGGGGTTCCCATGGCAGAATGTGGGCCGACTTCGAGCCGCGTCGGGCCCTCTCATCCCGCTGCGCTCGGATCCTTCGCGAACGAGCCCTGGTCCCCACCTGGGTACGCCGTTCGCACCCACACCAGACATCGAGGAGACACCACACCCGTGGCCGTCAAGATTCGCCTGAAGCGGATGGGCAAGATCCGTCAGCCGTACTACCGCATCGTCGTCGCCGACTCGCGCACCAAGCGCGACGGCCGCGTGATCGAGGAGATCGGCAAATACCACCCCAAGGCAGACCCGAGCTTCATCGAGGTCGACTCCGAGCGGGCTCTGTACTGGCTCGGCGTCGGCGCACAGCCGAGTGAGCCTGTCACCGCCATCCTCAAGGTCACCGGCGACTGGCAGAAGTTCAAGGGCGAGGCCGCTCCCGAGCCGATGAAGACGGCGGCGCCCAAGCGCGACAAGACCGAGCTGTTCAACGAAGCGCTCAAGGACGCGCAGAGCGAGCCGAAGACCGAGGCGCTGACCCCGAAGCGCACCACGAAGAAGGCTGCGGCTGCTCCTGCTGCGGAGGCTCCTGCTGCGGAGGCCGCCCCGGTCGAGGAGGCTCCTGCTGCGGAGGCTGCCCCGGTCGAGGAGGCTCCTGCTGCGGAGGCCGCCCCGGTCGAGGAGGCTCCTGCTGCGGTCGAGGACACCTCACCGGTCACCGACGCGGCCGCGGCCGACGAAGCCGTCGTCGAGGACGCGCCCGCCGAGACACCAGCTGACGCCGCTGCCGACGCCGACGCCGACAAGGCCTGAGCATGCTCACCGAGGCGCTGGACCACCTGGTCCGTGGCATCGTCGACAACCCCGACGACGTCACGGTCCGGACCCGCCAGCAACGCGGCCGCAACCCCCGGTTCGGTGGCGGCGAGACGCTCGAGGTCCGGGTGAACCCTGACGACCTCGGCCGCGTCATCGGTCGCTCCGGCCGCACGGCCACTGCGTTGCGTACGGTGCTCCAGGCATTGTCGGGCAAGGACAACATCCGCATCGACTTCGTCGACGTCGACCGCCGCAGATAGCGGTGGAGCTCCTCGTCGGCAAGGTGGGGCGGGCGCACGGGATCCGCGGCGATCTCACGATCGACGTCCGCACCGACGAGCCCGACCGCCGGTTTGCCGCCGGTTCCGTCTTCGCGACGGCCCGAGGCACCTTGACGATCGCGTCGTCGCGCTGGCACAGCGGCCGACTGCTCGTGCAGTTCGACGGGGTGGCGGATCGCAGCGCCGCTGAGGCATTACGTGGCACCGAGCTGCGCGCCGAGATCGATCCGGACGAACGCCCGGAAGATCCCGAGGAGTTCTACGACCACCAGCTGGTCGGTCTGCGGGTCGAGACCGACGAGGACGGCACCGCCGTCTGCGTCGGTGAGCTCGTCGAGGTTCTCCACCTGCCGGCGCAGGACCTTCTCGTCGTACGTCGCGAGGAGGGCGGCCCCGACGCGCTGGTGCCGTTCGTGAAGGAGTTCGTCCCGGTCGTCGACCTGACCGCCGGTCGCGTGGTCATCGCCGACCGGGTCGGACTCCTCGACGTGAACGAGGCAGACGAGGCCGGACCGCCGTCGGGAAGCCCGGTCGCCTGATGCGCATCGACGTGGTCTCGATCTTTCCTGACTACCTCGCCTCGCTGGAGCTCTCGCTGCTCGGCAAGGCCCGAGAAGCCGGTCTGATCGACCTGCGTACGCACGATCTGCGCCGATGGACCCACAACCGGCACCACAGCGTCGACGACGCCCCGTATGGCGGCGGAGCCGGCATGGTGATGAAGCCGGAGCCGTGGGGCGAGGCGCTCGACGAGCTCTTGGCGTCGCAACCGGGCGGGACTCCCGTCATCGTGGTGCCATCGCCGTCAGGCGCGCGCTTCGACCAGACCCGTGCCGAGGCGCTCAGCGCCGAGGACTGGCTGGTGTTCGCCTGCGGGAGGTACGAAGGCATCGACCAGCGGGTCATCGACCACTACGCGACGCGGGGCCGCCTGTTGGAGGTGAGCCTTGCCGACGTCGTGCTCAACGGGGGAGAGGTCGCCGCGATGGCGATCATCGAGGCGGTGGTCCGGTTGCTGCCGGGTTTCCTGGGCAACCCCCGGTCACTCGCCGAGGAGTCGCACCACACCGGCAGCGGCGGTGGGCTGCTCGAGTATCCCGTCTACACCAAGCCGGCGACCTGGCGTGGTCTCGAGGTCCCTGAGGTGCTGCTGTCGGGCCACCACGGCCACATCGAGACCTGGCGGCATCAGCAGGCGGTGCGTCGCACGGTCGAGCGGCGTCCGGACCTGCTGCCGGCCACCGCGCTGCCCGGACTGGGCGACAGCACCGGGTCGTCGGACCTCCTCGAGCTCCGTGCGGCCGTGCCGGCTGATGCCGCGCAGCTGCTGACGCTGCAGCGGGCGTGCTGGGTCACCGAAGCGCAGGACAACGCCATGCCGTTCCTGCCGGCACTGACCGAGACCCTGCCCGATGTCGTCGCTGGGCTGCACAGCTGGGTCACCTGGATGTTGTGGGCAGGCCCGCGCCTGGTCGGATCGGTGCGGGCTCGGCACATCGGGCAGACCTGGGAGATCGGCCGCCTCATGGTGGCCGAGGACCTGCGCGGACGAGGCCTCGGGCGGGTGCTGCTCGAACACATCGAGGCGACGGCGCCGGCCGACGTCACCGAGTTCGTCTTGTTCACGGGCGCGAAGAGCGCCGGCAACCTGCGCCGCTACCGCAAGGCCGGCTACCGGGCGACCGCGGCTGACGAGCCAGGCGTGGTGCGGCTCACGAAGGTACGCCGCCCACCGGCCTGACCGGCTTACCGGTCTGACCGGTCGACGGATTTCTCTCCCCGGCGTGCCCTGTGGCAGACTTGGGGGTCGGCGTCACGCGCGTCGGTCCAGGCTGTTCGCAGCCGGGATCAAGCCCTACTGCCTCAGGGGTTCGGGCTGCCTGGCGTGAGCCGCCTCATCGACAAGCACCACCTGACTCCGCGTGAGTGACCTGTGGCACTGACGAGAAAGCGACCCGACATGACCAACATCATCGATAATCTGGCCGGCGACGTCCTGCGCGACGACATCCCCGAGTTCCGGGCCGGTGACAGCCTCAAGGTGCATGTCAAGGTCGTCGAGGGCAA
>JANLYC010000535.1:0-8846 GCA_031365435.1 Nocardioidaceae bacterium | reverse complement strand
CGCGCGCTGGCCGATGCGCATGTCGGCTCCAGCACAGTCGTCCGGGCACCAGGCAGCTTCGAGCTGCCGGTGGTCGCCAAGGCGCTCGCCGAGCTGGGCTATGACGCCGTCGTCGCGCTCGGGGTCGTGATCCGTGGGGGCACACCGCACTTCGACTATGTGTGCAACGCCGTGACCGACGGGCTCACGCGGGTGGCCCTCGACACCGGTGTCCCGGTCGGCTTCGGAGTCCTGACGTGCGACACCGAGCAGCAGGCGCTCGATCGTGCCGGCGTCGAGGGCTCCACGGAGGACAAAGGGTATGACGCTACGCACGCTGCCCTGTCCACGGCGCTGACCGTGCGACGGCTGCGCGGCTCCTGACCGCCGAGACGCGACGAAAGTTCGGGGGACGACCCCGTTAGGCTGGTCTGCGATGAAGACCTTCGATGCCCTGTTCGCCGAGCTCACCACGACCGTGGAGCGACGGCCGGACGGTTCTGACACCGTGGCTGCGCTGGATGCAGGCATCCATTCGATCGGCAAGAAGCTGGTCGAGGAGGCCGCCGAGTCGTGGATGGCTGCCGAGCACGAGTCGAAGGAGCGCGCGGCGCTCGAGATCAGCCAGCTGCTCTACCACACCCAAGTCATGATGCTCGCCTGCGGACTGTCCCTCGATGACGTCTACGCACACCTCTAGAAGTCGGCAGCCATGTTGAAGATCGCAGTCCCCAACAAGGGGTCCCTGTCCGACGAGTCCGCACAGATCCTGCGTGAGGCCGGTTACCGGCAACGCCGGGACGCCCGCGACCTCGTGATGACCGACACCGCGAACGATGTCGAGTTCTTCTACCTCCGGCCCCGGGACATCGCCGTCTACGTCGGCGAGGGCACCCTCGACATCGGTCTGACCGGGCGTGACCTCGTCCTCGACTCGCGCGCCCCCGTGGTCGAGCGGACGACGCTCGGGTTCGGGGAGTCGACGTTCCACTTCGCCGCACCGGATGGCCGGTTCGCCGTCCCGGAGGATCTCGACGGCGTACGCGTGGCCACGTCGTACTCCGGCATCCTCGAGGACTACTTCAAGGCGCGGGCCGTCAACGCCAAAGTGGTCCGGCTCGACGGTGCGGTCGAGTCGGCGGTCCGTCTCGGCGTTGCGGACGCGATCGCCGACGTCGTGTCGACGGGCAACACCCTGCGGCAGGCCGGTCTCGGGATCTTCGGCGAGCCGATCCTGACGTCCGAGGCCGTCCTCGTGACCCGCGAGAACGCACCGGACGCCGACGGCTTCGACGTCTTCATGCGGCGGATCCAAGGTGTCCTCGTCGCGCGCACCTACGTGATGATGGACTACGACTGCCGGGTCGAACAGGTCGAGGACGCCTGCGCACTCACCCCCGGCATCGAGTCGCCGACCGTCTCGCCGCTGCACCGTGAAGGCTGGGTCGCGGTCAGGTCTATGGTCCCGCGTGACGAGGCCCAGCAGGTGATGGACGAGCTGTTCGACCTCGGTGCACGGGGGATTCTCGTCACCGACATTCATGCCTGCCGGCTCTGACGACCCGAGCGGTCGCAGCGGCCCGCCCGAGCGGGATGAGTCCGGGCGTCCCCCCATGGTCGTGTTGCCGCACACCTATCGTCCGCTCGGCGCGCGTATCGCGACGGGGATCGCTGCAGCGGCCATCGTGGCGGCAGTGGCGTTCCTGTGGGTGATGCTTCCCGGCGAGGTGCAGGCCGAGTTCTCCGTGAGCCAGCGCGTCACGCTGATCGGCTTCTTCGTGGCGGTGCTCGCGGTCCTCAACGGCATCTTCCGTACGTCGGCCCGGGCCACGGTCCACGGGCTCACGGTGGTGAACGGCTATCGACGGCACCGGCTCGAATGGGGCCAGGTCGTCCGGATCTCGCTCAACCCGAACCGCCCGTGGGCGTTGCTGGACCTCGACGACGGTACGACGCTCGCGGTGATGGCGATCCAGAGTGCCGACGGCACGCGGGCCACCACGTCAGCGCGGGAGCTGGCGCGCCTGGCCGCGGCACACTCCCGCCCGGACCAGGACACGTGAGCTGCCGGTCGAGGGCTGGGTCAGCGCCGAGGTGCGGGGGCAGGGTCGAGGTTCGGCGTGGCCTCAGGGTCGACGTCGCGGATGGCGGCAAGCGCCCGGTCCCGGTCGGCCTCGTCGCAGGTGATGGTGATGAGGGCCGATGAGAGCCGCTGTCCTGGCCGTGAGCTCCAGCCTTGTGCGGACAGCTCCTTGGCCGCCTGACGAGCCCGGGACTGGCTGGACGAGATCATGCTGACGTGGGCCATCTACCTACGGTAGCGCCATCAGGTCCGCTTCCGTGCATCGTGGCACGGTCGGACAACCACGATTCGGGCTCAGCGAGCCGCTGAGGCCAACCCCTCGACGGCACCGATGAAGCACTCCATGGGTGGACTGACGAGTCCGGCCCCCACCTGACCGGTGCCGGCGACCTTGCCCGCCATGCCGGTGTTGATCTGCGGCAGCTGACCGGAACGCAGCACCGACGTGACGTCGATGCCAGTCGGCGTACCGCGGAACTCCATGATCGGGATCGCCCACCCGGGGTTCTCACCAGCGCACAGGTCGTACATCCGAAGAGTGGTCGCCAGTGCGTCGGGCACGGTACCGCCGACGAAGCGGACGATGGCCGGCGCCGTCGCCATCGCGAAGCCGCCGATCCCCGCGGTCTCGGCGATGGCGGAGTCCCCGATGTCCGGGTTGGCGTCGTCCGGGCCGAAGGTACCGAGGTAGAGGCCGTCGGCGATCTGGGCCGGACCGACGTACCAGCGGTCTCCGGTCCCCGAGACCTGGATGCCGAAGTCGGTGCCGTTACGGGCCATCGCGGTGACCACGCTGGAACCCGGGATGTCGGCCGCTGCCACCGTCATCAGCTTGCACGCCGGCATGACCAGGTTGAGGAAGAAGTGGTCGTTGCCCGAGATGAAACGGACCACCTCTGCCACGTCGTCCGGGTCCCGGCCGGACGTGATCAGGTCGGGCAGCCACTCCTTGAGCAGCATCAACGTCCCGGCGCGGTTGCGGTTGTGGCCCTCGTCGCCCATCTGCACCATCTGGGCGATGATCGCGATGATGTCGATCGGACCGTGGGCGCGGGTGGCCTGCTGGAGCGCCGGGCCGAGCACACCGGTCATCCAGCGCAGCCGCTCGATCACGTCGGGGGAGTAGGCGCCGTACCGCAGCACCTTGCCGAGACCCTCGTTGAGGGAGCACCACGAGGTGTTGCCGTGCACCTCGTCCACGAGCTCGAGCATCCACATCGAGGAGGAGACGACACCAGCCATGGGTCCGACGGCGCCGCGGGCGTGGCAGGGCTCCCAGCTGTACCGGCCCGAGGCCAGCTGGGACTCGGCCTCCTCCGACGTCGCGGCCAGGCCCTCGAACAGGACGGCCCCGATCAGCGCGCCACGCAGGGGACCGCTCGCCCGCTCCCACGTGACCGGCGGGCCGGCGTGCAGGAACTGTCCCGGCTGCAGCCCGAGTGCGTCCGCTGCGGGGCGTACGTCGACGAGGGCGGCGCGGGCCGACGTCATCCTGCGCACGGCTTCGGCGTTGGCCGCCGCACGTCGCCGATCGAGCATCACGGTTGTCAGCGCCTCCTCGGTGCCCGCGACCGGTGGTGCCCACGTGACCGGGACGGTGCTGACGCCCTGGGTGGTCAAGGCGTCCGCGAGGAGCTGGGCGCCGGCCGTCACGACGGTGCGGGCCGACAGCGGGCGTGGTGGGTCCTGTCGCGTGCTCATCGGGCTACCTCCAGCAGCGACAACGCCTCGCGTGTGGCGGCGGCGTTGGACGCGTGCACGATGGCCCCCGCTTCGACCAGGCGAGCGGCCTGGTCGGAGAGGCCCTGCGGGTCATCGCGCGTGCCGACGAGGGACGCGACGACCGGAGTCGACGATCCGTGGATCGTGGCGGCCAGGTCGGTCGCCGGATCCTGGTGGGCACCGTGACCGAGCACGACATCCAGCAGCACGACCCCACACGCGGGGTCCGCCAGCTCGCGCCGCAGCCGCTCCAGCCGCAGGCTCGGGTCGATCATCGGGTGCGGGCGACCCGAGGTCAGCTGGTCGTCACCGAAGTCGATGAACGTGTGACCCACGCTCGTCAGCGCGGCGTCGAGGCCGGGTTGGCCGGCGAGTGGGATGTTCGACGCCACCCGGCCGACTGTGGCGGCGGCCAGGATCATGGCCTCGTCGCAGAGGGTGCCGCCGACGAAGAGGCCGCGCAGGTACCCGCCCCGCGGGGCCGGGGCGTCGGCGCCCCATCGCCGTGGTGGCTGCCAGGTGGTTCCGGTGGCTTCCGCGACCCGCCTCGCGGTCTCGGTGAGGTCGGGCCGGCCGACCCCCAGGTAGCCGATCACGACCGGCTTGCCGAGAGTCCTGGCGTGGCTGGTGACCCGCTCGGCCACCTCGGGCGCCGGTGGCTTGGAGATGACGACGATGGTGTCGACGTCGGCATCGGCGTCGAGTCGGTCCATCGCTGCCAGCGTCGAGCGGCCACCCACGTCGGCCGACAGGTCACGGCCGCCGACTCCCAGGCAGTGGGTCACTCCGAGACCCACCCCGTCCAGCAGTGACATCAGCTGCTGGGCTCCGGTGCCCGAGGCGGCCACGATGCCGACCGGACCCGGCCGGACGACGTTGGCGAAGCCGAGCCCGACGCCGCCGACCACCGCTGTGCCGCAGTCCGGCCCCATGACCAGCAGCCCGGCATCGTCGGCCCAGCGCTTGAGCGCGACTTCATGAGCCAGCGCCACGTTGTCACTGAAGATCATGACGTCGAGTCCTGCGGCGAGGGCGTCCGCCGCATCGATGGTGGCCGTACGCCCGGGCGTGCTGATCAGGGCGAAGGACGCGTCGACGCGGCGGGCGGCCGCGCCGATGGTCGCCGGCGGTGGTGCGCCGGGGTCGAGTGCGCCCGCTGTTGCCGGCCGACGGGACAGGGCTTCGTCCAGCGCGGCGACGGTCGCCTCCGCCGCGGTCGGATCGGCTGCATCGATCGCGATCACCATGTCGTTGGGGGACGTCCCTTCGGGGAGGTCGAACCCGAGCCCGGACAACAGGTCCAGGTTGAGCGCGGTCGCCATCGCAACCTGCACCGTCGCGACGCCCGGGCGATCACTGAGCTCGCGGCTGATGAGCATCAGGCTCACCGAGTCCTGGTAGGCGCCGCGACGAACCTGCACCGTTCGCGTCATGCGGCCACCTGCCGGAGGTTGCCCGGCGCGATGAGGGCGAGACCCTCGAGCAGCCCCCGACCCGAGGACGATCCGACACGGAGCAGCGCCGCCCGGGTCTCGGCTGTCCGGGCACCGGTGGCCTTCGCGGCGAGGTGGTCGGCGAGCTCGTCGATGCACCAACCCTCGCAAGCCGCCCTCAGTAGCGATGCCGACGTGGCTGTGGTCGACGACTCGAGAGCTGTCGCGGAGATCATGGCGCGCAGGGCCGCGAGGGCCGGGTGGTCCACCGCGTGCAAGGTGACGAGCGCTCCGCACAGGACGTCGTCGCCATACGGCGTCAGTCCGGGGCCGCGACCGAGGAGGCGGCGCCATCGCAGGAGCAGGCGTCGTACGCCGTCGGGATCGACGGCAGCGCCAAGCGTGCGGTGGCGGGGCCGAGCCGGCCGCCACCAGCGCGCCACCGTGTAGACGTCGTCGCCCCAGGCCAGGACACCGTCTCCGACCGAGAGCGAGGACGAGGCGCTGGGCGATGAGGCAACTGCACATCCGAAGGGAAGACGGACGGCGCCCGGAAACATGACGCCAAGGACGACACGACTGTGCTCATCCGCGAGCTGCAGCGCGAGCCGGGAGCGGTGGGCGACCGTGAGAGCGCGGCGGGGACCGTCGAGCAGCGGCGCCAGCAGCACACTCGCCGCCATCGGTCGTGCTGTGCCCGTACGCACGCTCAACCTCCCTGGTCTCGTGGTCGCGCCGGTGTCGGAACACCGGTCAGCGGGGCGGAACGTATACCGACGCGCCGGAACGAAGTCGTCCAGACAGTAGGTGTGACGCTAGTCGCTACGCTACGGTCCCTCGCATGGGCAAAGTTGCCAACGATCCCCGGCCATTGCACGGTGAGTTGTCAGAGCCCGCTGGTCTCACGGTGTCAGACCTGTTGTCCCTCTCTGCTTTTTCGACCGCGCGGGTCGTGGCCGGCCACTCGGGACTCGCCCGGGCGGTGACGTGCGCCAACGTCATGGAAGTGCCCGACATCGCCCCCTGGGTCAAACCGGACCAGTTGCTGATCACGACCGGATATCCCCTCCGCGACTTCCCTCAAGGGCTGGCGTCTCTCGTGTCGACGCTCGACCGCGCCGGCGTGGCGGCGCTGGCCGTGAAGCTGCGTCGCTACCTGCGTGAGCTGCCCGACGACATGCTGGCCGAGGCCGACCGGCTCGGGCTCCCGGTGCTGCTCCTCGACGACGGGGTCGCCTTCGACGACCTGATCAACGCGGTGCTGAGTGACGTGCTGGGGCGGCAGCCATCCGTGCAGGACCACAGTGAGACGGTCCACCGCACGCTGGTGTCGGTGATCCTGGACGGTGGTGGGCTCGATGAGCTCGTGGGCACGCTGGGCGGTCTGCTCGACGGTGGGCAGACGTTCGTCACCACGACCGACGGCCGCGTGCTGGCCAGGCACGGCGTCGACGAGGCAGTCGACGACCTGCCCGACCTCTTCTCGGCGGCCGGGAGGTTCCGCTCCGAGCGGTTCGCCGCCGGGACGCATCGGAGCGGATCGCTCGCCGTGTCCGTTGCAGCGGTGCTCGCCGGGAAGGCTGACCACGGCCGGCTGGTACACGTGCGGCAGCGGGGCAACATCTCGTTGGCAGACCGAGCGGTGCTCGAACGCGCGGCGACGGTCTTCGCGCTCGCGATCACCAAGTCGATCGCTGTCCAGGCGGTCGAGGCCAAGTACCGCGGTGACTTCGTCCGCGACGTCCTCATCGGCAGAGCGGGCGCGCCCGAGGCTGTGGTCGAGCATTTCGAGTCGCTCGGCTGGAACGTCGCCCGGCCGCTGGTCGTCGTGGTCGCAGCCCTCGACCCTGCCACGGAACGGGCAGCCCCAGACGACACCGGTACTCCGGCGGGGCGCACGGTTCAGGACCGGTTCACCAACGCCTGGATCCAGGTCGTCGGCCGTCATGACCGGACGGCTCCTGCGGTCGGGTTCGCGCAAGAAGTGGTGGCCATGGTCGGCGTACCCGACGGCAAGCGCCCCCGCGAGGTCGTCGACACGCTCATCCAGGCCGTCCGCGGTGACGGGGGTGGCGGCCGCCGATCCTTCGGGACCGGCGTGAGCCGGTTGATCACCGACCCGACCGGCATCCCGGCCGGCTATGAGCAGGCGCGGCGCTCGGTTCACGTGGGACGCCAGCTACAGGGAGCGTCGGCTGTAGCGCATTTCGACGACCTCGGCGCATTCCGGCTGCTGAGCCTGATCGAGGACGTCAGCGAGCTCCGCAACTTCGTCCAGGAGGTGCTCGGAGAGCTCGCGCACGAGTCCAAGCCCGAGGCTGCCGACATGCGAGCCACCCTGCGGGTGCTGCTCGACACGAACTTCAACGTCGCCGAGACGTCGCGACGCTTGCACTTCCACTACAACACCCTGCGCTATCGGATCACCAAGCTCGAACGGATCGTCGGCCCGTTCACCCAGGACCCAGACCTGCAGCTCGACCTCTCGCTCGCGCTACGCGTCATGCAGATGCGGGGTCTCTGACTGCGGGCACCACGGGGGTTCCCGGACATCTCACCCCCGAGCCGTCAGACCTTGCCAGTCGATCGGTCTCCCGTTTGGCACGTTTCTGGCCTGCGCGTCGGGTCGGCAAGGCCGTTGGATTCGGGCATGGTGGTCATGTGGCCGCACATGGCACCGCCACCATCTCTGACTGAGGGAGCGATCATGGCGCTGGGTTTGGGTTGGAAGGTCGTGTACGACGGCAAGACGCCGCCACCGGGCGCGGCGGTCGCGCCGGACGAACGGTTGTCGTGGGACCGGACGATCGGCCTCGGGGCTCAACATGTCGTCGCGATGTTCGGCGCGACCTTCGTGTTCCCGGTGATCATGGGGCTGAGCCCGCAGCTGGCCATCATGATGAGCGGCATCGCCACGATCTGCTTCCTGCTGATCGTGCAGGGACAGGTGCCCAGCTACCTCGGCACCAGCGCCTCCTTCGTCGGCGGCGCAACGGCGATCTATGCGCAGAACGGGGGACCCGACGACGTCACGGGCGCCATCCTGGTGGCGGGTGCGGTGCTGGCCGTGGTGGGTGTCCTCATCCACTTCCTCGGATCGCACATCCTGCACGCGGTGCTTCCCCCGGTGGTGACCGGTGCGGTGGTCATGCTCATCGGCTTCAACCTGGCTCCGGTGGTGGCCAAGATCTACTGGCCGCAGGACCAGTGGGTTGCGCTGCTCACGATGACGTTCGTCATCCTGGTGGCCGTGGGGGCGCGCGGCTTCATCGGCCGGATCGCGATCTTCCTCGGGCTGGTTTTCGGCTACCTGCTGTCCTGGATCTTCGACGGCGTCTTCGGCCAGATCACCGCGCTGGACGCCGCGAGCGGAAAGATCACGACCCACGACCGCATCAACTGGACCAACGTCAAGGCGGCGGACTGGTTCGGCTTCCCGCCGCACACACCGGACAACCTGGTCGGCAACCAGACGCTCGCGGGCAACCTGGGGTCGGTGGGCTGGCACGGTCCCAGCATCTCGATCACGTTCGTGCTGCTCGTGCTGCCCGCCGTGATCGCCCTGATCGCGGAGAACACCGGTCACGTCAAGGCCGTCGCCGAGATGACGAAACGTGACCTCGACCCGG
>JANLYC010000257.1:0-5542 GCA_031365435.1 Nocardioidaceae bacterium | reverse complement strand
GAACCACGGCCGGTTGAACGCCGCCTGCGCCTCGCGCATGTCGTCACCGAGCTGCTCCCAGCTGACGCCGCCGCCGCCGCGGTACGCCTTGAGCAGGTTCGGCAGCTGCTTGCCGATGGCGGCGATCGCGCTGGCTGCCGGAGCCATGTGAGCCAGGCTCGTCGGATCGGTCAGCACCTCGGCGGCGGCCGGAGTGAGCTCGTAGCGCCGGTCGTCCGCCGGTTGCGACGCGTCGGTCGTCAGGATCCCCAGCACCGCCTGCCCCTCCAGCCACTCCCGGGCATAGCGGGCGTGCGTCGAGGTCCGCTCCGCCAGCTCGGAGTATGTCGCCGGGCCGGCCGCCGCGAGAGACCGGTACCACCCGAGCCGGTCTCCGACATACACGCTCATGATCTCCATCGCGCCCAGCGTCGACATGAACAGTCGTTCGGCGAGGCTGTCGGCGGTGAGTTCGCTGTGTTGCTCGAGCATGTCGGTCATCTGTGGCTCCTTCAGGACCAGGTGGACAGCGCTGCGAGCGTACGCCGGTGGCCTACAGCTCGACTAGCCCAAATTTCGTGACTGCCGGGCCGCGCGCCAGAGCCTCGCCAAGACGATCGGCAGCCGACGCTGCCCGGTGGGACTCACACCACCTGTAGGTCGAGGCGATAGTGGGTAGAGGTGGGACATGACCACGCTGCCTAACGACCCGCCCACCGATGACGACGACTGGAGCCACGAGCAGCTGGCGCACGCGGAGGAGCCGGCCGCAGACCCCGACGAGCTCGACGCGTACTCCGAGGAGGACCTGGACGACCTGGCCGACGAGGACGCGGACGGCACCGACGAGGTGGGTGCGTCGTACCCGGTCTGAGCTCGCGGCGCCGCAAGCATCCGAGAGCTGCCAGGCTCCAGCAGGGCAACACTCGGATCGTTCAGGGGCGGCGGGCGGGAGCGGTCGAGTCCTCGCTCAGCAGGAGCCGCACGGCCTCAGGGCTCATGGGCCGGGCCAGGTGGTACCCCTGCCCGGTGTCCGCGCCGAGGCGGCGTACGAGGGCCAGGCCGGGCTCGTCCTCGATGCCCTCCGCGACGACGGTGAGGCCGAGGCGCCGGCCGATCTCGATGGTGGCGGCGAGCAGGCTCTGACCCCCGGCGCCGAGACCTTCGACGAGACTGCGGTCGATCTTGACGCCGTCGAGTGGCAGCTCGTGCAGCGACTTGAACGAGGCGTACCCGCTTCCGAAGTCGTCCATCTCGATGCGTATGCCGATCGCGCGCAGGCCCCCGAGGACCTCCGTCGCGACCCGGACGTTCTTGACGACCGTGGTCTCGGTGATCTCCAGGACGAGTACGTCTCCCGTCAGCCCCCGCGCGGCCAGCATCGCACTGATGTCAGCCTGCAGGTGTCGGTCGGAGACCAGCTGGCCCGAGAGGTTGACGCTGACGGGGACAGGGGTGCCCGCCGCCTGCCAGACCTTCGCTTCATCCAGGGCCCTGCGCAGGGTCAACAAGGTCAGCGGGCGGATCAGTCCGACGTGCTCTGCCAGGGCGACGAAATCAACCGGCGGGATCGGCACCCCATCACGTGTCCAGCGGGCCAAAGCTTCGACCCCGATGATGCGACCGGTGCCGAGGTCGAACTCAGGTTGGAACGCCAGCGTGATCTCGGCGTTCTCGATGGCGATGAGGAGCTCGGCTGCGAGCCAGGTCGCTTTGGCGCCCGCGGTCGTCCCGGCGTCGTAGACCCGAACTCCCTCGCGGCCGCGCTTGGCGTCGTACATCGCTGCGTCCGCGGACCGCATGAGGTCTTCTGAGGTCGTCCCGTGCTCGCCGTAGATGGCGGCACCGACGCTGACCCCGACGAATCGTGCCACCCCGTCGATCGTGAACGGGCGGACGAGCGCCTCCCGTAGCCGATGTGCGACGGCGGCCACGTCATCGGTCCCTCGCAGCTGACGCAGAACCACGGCGAACTCATCGCCGCCCACGCGGGCAGCCGTGTCGTACTCGAACGTGTTCGCGTGCAGACGTCGGCCGATCTCCTGGAGCACGAGGTCACCCTTGTCATGACCGAGCGCGTCGTTGATCTGCTTGAAACCGTCCAGATCGAGCATGAGGACCGCCACAAATCCACCCCCGGGCTGAGCGGCGGCCGCGACTCCCTTGTCGAGCGCCTCCTCCGCGGCCCTCCGGTTGGCCAGCCCGGTGAGGTGGTCGAGTCGGGACGCCTTCCGCAGCGTGCTGTGCTGACGCTGCAGGATGAACAGGAACAGCAGGATCAGCGCGGCCCCGGCTCCGGCGGCGCCACCACCTGCCCACGGGGGCACGAAGCTGGCCCGCCCAGTCGGCCATTCGAGCACGGTCCAGTCGTTGGCGTTTCCCGGGGCGCGCGTCACGGTGTCCATGGCGACGCGCTGGTCATCCACGGTGACCGTGCTCGGTCGTGGCTCGCCGGATGTCAGGTACGACGCTGCGGGTGAAGACGGGAACTGCTCGCCACTGGTAGCCGGCAGATCGATGTCGTCCTCCAGGACGGTTCGGCCGGTCGTGCGTTCGACGACAGCGACGTGGCCGCCGGTCGAGTTCGGGATGACAAGGGGTCGGAAGCTGGCCAGCGACACCTCGAAGTGAACGATGAGCAGGTGCCCGTTCGGCTGCCGTACTCGGGTCGAGTTGGAGATCACCCACTCGTGGGTGTCCGGTGACACATAGGGCGGCGCTTGGTAGACCTCCCCTGATCCGAGGGACAACGTGGGCGCGAAGAAGGCGTTCTGCGACTCGGTCGACGAGAGATCGGCGACTGGTGCCGCCACGCCTTCGGTGACCCGGGCGAGCTCGTGCCCGCGATCGTCGATCAGGCAGGCCTCGCTGATCGCCCCGGGATACAGCCGTTCCAGGTAGATCAGGGCGCGGTTCGCCGCTTCGTTGTCGATGGGTTGACCGGGCGGAGGCCGGAACGCCGGACTCTGGGCCAGCAGCAGGTCGAGGCTGCGGGCCCGCTCGAAGTACGACGAGAAGGCCGACGCCACCTGGGCCGCATCATGCTGCAGCGTCTTGTCGCGCTGCCGCTCCTGCGCGACCGCGCCGGTCATCGCCAGTAGGCCTGCCGAGAGCAGCACGACGCCAAGCAGGAGCGCGACGAACGGGACCCGGCGCATGCCAGGTCAGCCCGAACACTGCAGTTTCAGGGCGCACAACACCTTTCGAGGCTAGGGCGATGCTCTCGCTGAAGCTGTCCGAAGCGGCCGAAACGGGCCGATCGGCGTGACAAGCGCGTGCTGGGGTCACCACAAGGCAGCCGAAAGGATGATCCGCGCATCCCCCGGTCGGCTGACCCGACCCCCCGCGCTCGACCGGGACAGCGGCTACCTCAGGCGGCGGCGGCCGGCGAACCCGAGGTCGACGCGGTGGTACCAGCCCAGCTCGTCGTCACCCTCCAGCCAGCACAGCAGCACGTCCTCGCCGTTGAGCTCGGAGGGGAAGTCCATGAGCAGCGGCGCGAACCCCTTGAACTCCACGCCGGTCGCGACCAGCTCGGTCAGCACCTGGTCCATCCGGGCCTGCACCGCCTTGAGCTCGGGGATGCCCCCGAGGGGACTCGGACCCGCGCCCGCCACCGCTGCGCCGAGCTCACTCGCGTCGGCTCGCAGCGCCACGAACTCGTCGAGCAGTGGACGGAGCTTCGCCAGCTGGTCGCGTGCCTGCTCTAGGGTGAAGAGTCCCATCCGTCGCATCCTGCCACCCGGTTGTGTGACCGGGAACGGTCAATTGAGTGACGGCCCCCGCGCAGCCAGGCAGGTCGACGAGACGCCGCAACCGGCGCCGAGGTACGCCGGACAACGCTCCGGGTACGCCGAGAGCCCGACGATCGGGGAACCAGCGGCCCGGCGGCCACGTCTGATCGGCATGCGCACCTCCACCCGAGCCGCCGCCGCCTGCTGGCTGCTGTCCCTCGTCGTCAGCCTCGCCGGCTGCGGACAGTCGTCGTCGGGCGATGCAGCGACCGCCACCGTTTCAGGCACCGTCGTGGTCGGTCCGACCTGCCCCATCGAGCGCGGCACGCCCTGCCCGCCGGCGCCCGCATCGGAGGCCAAGGTCGAAGTACGCCGCGACGGCGTACTGCTGGCCCAGACGCACACCGACGGCGCCGGTCGGTTCAGCCTGGCCGTCTCTCCCGGAAACGTGCAGGTGACAGCGACCCTGCTCAACGGCATCCAGTCGACCGACACGAAGTCGGCCCAGGTGACGGCGAACCACACGGTGACGCTGACGTTCGAGCTGGACAGCGGGATCCGGGCAGCAGCCACCGCCCCGAACTGACCACCGCGGTGCTGGGTCGCGATCACCAGCGCCCGTCAGAACGGGCGCTGGTGATGACTGTTGTGACCGGCCGACCGGTCAGGCGCCGGGAGCCTTGTAGTCGACGTCCCCGAACCTGCCGCTGCCGATCTCCTCGGGACTGATCAGCACGACCGTCTCGACGCTCGCGCCACCGGCTGCCTTCACGCTCAGTGCCACCTTGGCCGCAGCCGCGTGGTCGGGAAGGTCGACGATCACGAACGCGTCATGATTGCCGAACGCGAAGTCGAAGCTCTCCAACCGTCCCCCGACGCTCTCCGCCGCCCTCGCGACGACGTCCACACGAGACTTGCCGCCGTCGGCGAGCAGCCCCTTCGCTCCCGTGATCGTGTAGTCGGCCTTGTACAGGTATCTCGCCATGATGTATCCCTCCCGGTGATGTGATCACCGATCTCTGTGCGAGTGTCCACCCCGTGGCAAGCCCCTGGATGTGCGCGGCCGGGCGGGGGTCAGCCGCCGGGTGGCGTGTAGTCGACGTTGTCGGCGGTGCTCCCGATCTCTTCGGGGCTGATGAGGACGACGGTCTCGGTGTCTGCTCCGCCGGCCGCCTTGACCGTCAGCGCGACCTTGGCTGCGGCGGCGTGATCCGGCAGCTCGCAGATGAGGAAGACATCGTGCTCACCGAACGCGAAGTCGAAGGTCTCGAGTCGGCCGCCGACGCTCTCGGCCGCATGGGCGACGACATCGCGGCGTGACTTCCCGCCCTCCGACAGCAGGCCCTTGGCCCCCTCGATCGTGTAGGTGGCCTTGAACAGGTATCTCGGCATGGCTCCGCCTTTCAGGGTTCGACTCTCTCCCGATGATGTGAGTGAACTCCCGCTGGCAACCCCTCAGACCCGGCCAGCACCGTCCAGCACGGATGGATCGGACAGAATTTCCCGCAGTCGCGCCACGATCAGCGTCGGACGCAGCGCTGGTCGTCGACGGCGAGGTGGCGGTGCGGCCGCAGGTCGTGCTGGTGGCGACCGCTGACCACAGGCTCGTCGACGGCGCGCACGCCGGACTGATCGTGGCGCGGCTGCGAGACATTCTGTCCGATCCATCCGTCCTGGACGGTCCTGGCCGGGTCTGACGGGTTGCCAGCGGGAGTTCACTCACGTCAACGGGAGAGAGTCGAACCCTGAAAGGCGGAACCATGCCAGGACCGTCCAGGACGGATGGATCGGACAGAATGTCTCGCAGCCGCGCCACGATCAGTCCGGCG
>JANLYC010000447.1:0-3189 GCA_031365435.1 Nocardioidaceae bacterium | reverse complement strand
CCGACTGACCTGGGCCGCGGTGGTATCGGCACTGGCGGGTGCGGCCGCCGCCGGAAGCGGTATCTGCCTGGCCACCCACGACACCGCGGCGACCGACGTGCTCGGCGGCGACACGCTGGCGCTGTCCCGTCGGCCGACGGTGCAGCCATGATGGATCTGCGCGCTCGGGTGGGTCCGCTGTCCCGGTTGCTGGCATGTCTTGTCCCCGTCGCCGGAGCCTTCGCCATCGGCACCACCCGGGTGGGGTTGCTCTGCCTGGGCGCGGAGCTGCTCGCACTCGGCTGGCTGGTCCGGGACGCTCGGTCGAGCGCGAGCAGGCTGGTGCTCGGCCTGGTCGCTGCGACCTCGATCGTCATCTCGACCTGGCTCTACGGCGGCCACCACGCGGACGAAGCGGCCGGCGCCGGTCTCCGCATCCTGTTCATCGTGCTGCCGGCCGCACTCCTGACCGCCACCATCCAACCCAGCCGGCTCGGAGACCACCTGGCCCAGCGGCTCCGGCTGCCGGCGCGGACCGTCGTCGCCGCGGTTGCCGCGTTGCAGCGGCTCGACGCGACCGTCGAACAGTGGCAGACCATCCAGCGGGCGCGCCGGGCGCGCGGCCTCGGGCTCGACGGCGGTCTCGGCCGGAGAGGCCGCGGCTCTGCCTCGAGCGCTTTCGCGTTGCTCGTCGTCTCGCTGCGGCAGACAGCGGCCATGGCCGTGGCCATGGACGCCCGCGGTTTCGCCGGCGCGACGCGACGTACGTGGGCGGAGCCGGCCCTTTGGACGTCGATGGACTCCCTCGTTCTCATCATCGCCCTCGGCCTGGCGGTGTTGCCGTGGCTCCTAAGATGAGGGGTCCCGCACCCACCCGAAAGGCCACGACACCGAGTGCCCCAGCCCGTCGACCACGTCGCTCACGGCCACCCGCGTCGGCTGCCGCGCGCAGGCGTCGTGAGCGCGGCGACCGCGCTCTGCCTGGCGATGACGTCCTGCTCGGGTTCGTCGGGCGGTGCCGCACCGGCATCGTCGAAGGCGGCGGTCGGTGACTGCTACGTCGAGACAGCGCCCAAACCGGTGCCGTGCACGGAGAACCACATCGCCCAGACCGTCTTCGTCAGCGCGACTCCGCCTCCTGACTCGTCGGCCGCCCTGGCCCCTTGTCGCGAGGCGCAGGCCGATTTCCTCGGTCAGGACGTCAACACCCGGCTCGACGTCCAGCTGTGGGAGCCCGACGACGGGTCGTGGTACCGCTGTGACGTCCTGCTCAGGAACTCCACGCAGGCCGAAGCCGGGTACCAGGTGGTGAGAGAGTCCCTGAAGGACGCGTTGAGTCACGGAGTCCCGACGTCCTATCAGTCGTGCCTCGACGAGCCTTACGACTCCAGCAGCGACCAGACCTACGTCCCCTGCAGCCAACCTCACCTGGCCGAGGAGCTGACCACGGCGCCCGCCATCGGGACACCAGATGAGAAGTTTCCGGGTGACGTGTCGGAACGAGCGACACAGGCTTGCAACGCCAGTGCGGCAGCCGCCGACCTGCTGGTGCGCGGCCGTACGGTCGAGGCCTACTACCCGGAGAACGCCGACGCCTGGTCGACCGGGGAACGCTCGGCCGACTGCTGGCTCACGTCGAGGCGCGGCAAGCTTCCCCCTGTGCGGGCCGGCGGCCGCTGACCGCGGACGCCCCGACTGCTCGTCATTGGTGCGTGGGAAAGCCGAGGTCGACCTGGCTCGTCGCGGGGTCCGGCCACCGGCTGGTGACGACCTTCGTGCGGGTGTAGAAGTGCACGCCCTCAGGCCCGTACATGTGGGAGTCCCCGAACAGGCTCGCCTTCCAGCCCCCGAAGGAGTACGCCGCGACCGGCACCGGGATCGGGACATTGATCCCGACCATGCCGACGTTGATCTCCTGCGAGAACTGGCGGGCCGCACCGCCGTCACGGGTGAAGATCGCGGTGCCGTTGCCGTACGGGTTCGCGTTGACCAGCTCGATCGCCTCGGCGGCGGAGTCGGTGCGCACGACAGCCAGCACGGGGCCGAAGATCTCGTCCCGATAGACGTCCATCGCCGGGGTCACCCGGTCGACGAGGCTGACACCGAGAAAGAAGCCGTCGCCGTCGAACTGCTGCTCGCGACCGTCGACGACGATGGTCGCACCCTCACGGTCGGCGACATCGACGTACGACGCCACCTTGTCGCGGTGTTGACGCGTCACGAGCGGGCCCATCTCGGAGTCGGGGTCTGTTCCGGGCCCGATACGCAGCTTGGCGATCCGTGCGCTGACCGCGTCGACCAGCCGGTCGCCGGCGTCCCCGACCGCTACCACGACCGAGATCGCCATGCAGCGTTCGCCGGCCGAGCCATACGCCGCGGAGACCGCCGCATCCGCGGCCATGTCGATGTCGGCGTCCGGCAGCACCACCATGTGGTTCTTGGCCCCCCCGAGCGCCTGGACCCGCTTGCCCGCTGCAGTCCCGCGCTCATACACGTGCCGCGCGATCGGCGTCGAACCGACGAAGCTCACCGCCTCGACGTCGGGGTGGTCCAACAGTGCGTTGACCGCCTCCGCATCGCCGTGCACGACGTTGAAGACACCGTCCGGCAGGCCGGCTCGGCGCAACAGGTCGGCGATGAGGAGGGACGCGGACGGGTCCTTCTCGCTCGGCTTGAGCACGAACGTGTTCCCGCAGGCGAGGGCGTTGGGGATCATCCACAGCGGAACCATCACCGGGAAGTTGAAGGGGGTGATCCCGGCGACGACCCCAAGCGGCTGCTTGACCTCGTGAACGTCGACGCCGGTCGACACCTGCATCGAGTGCCCACCCTTGAGAAGCTGCGAGATCCCGCACGCGAACTCCACACACTCCTGGCCACGCGCAACCTCTCCGGCGGCATCGCTCAGCACCTTGCCGTGCTCGGCCGTGATGATCGCCGCGAGCTCGTCACGGTGCTGGTTGAGCAGTTCGCGGAACGCGAAGAGGATCCGGGTGCGGGTGGCCAGGCTGCTGAGGCGCCACTCGACCGAGGCCGCCTTGGCCGCGGCGACAGCCTGGTCCACCTCGGCGACCGAGGCAAGCGTCACCTCAGCGGTCTGCTCGCCCGTCGCCGGGTTGTAGACCGGCGCAGTCCGATCGAAGGACCCCACCGTCATACCGGCGATGACATGCCCGATCCGCTTCACCCGTGCTCCTTCGTCGATGATGT
>JANLYC010000419.1:0-5038 GCA_031365435.1 Nocardioidaceae bacterium | reverse complement strand
GCATCATCGGACACCGGACCACCGTCGGGGCACCGATGCTGCTCGAGAACGAGGTCGTCGGCGTCCTGCTGCTGATGCGTTATCAGGTGGACCCCTTCGACGACCGGTCCTGTGACCTGCTCACGACGTTCGCCATCCAGGCTGCCGTTGCCATCCACCAGGTCCAGCTCGTCAGCGCGCTCGAGGAGCGTACCGACCAGTTCGCGCGCAAGGTCGAGCAGCTCGAGGCTCTCGGTGAGATCAGCCAGGTGGTGAGCTCCAGTCTCGATCTCCAGGAGGTCTTGTCCACCATCGTCAGTCACGCTGTCGAGCTGTCGGGTACCGACGGCGGTTCGATGATGGAGTACGACGACGAAGCCCGTTGCTTCAGGGTCCGGACGGCGCTGGCGACGAGCGAGGCGGTGCTGCAAGCGCTGCGGGACACGCAGCTGGGACTCGACGACACCTTGGTCGGTCGGGCGGCGCGCGAGGGCAGACCGCTGCAGTCGGTGGATCTTCTGCAGGAGCCTCCAGACCCGCACATCTCGATCCTGGCTGCAGCGGGCTGGCGCTCGTTGCTTGCCGTGCCGATGCTGCGTGAAGGTCACATCGTCGGCGCTCTGGTTGTCCGCCGCCGCCAACCCGGGAGCTTCTCGTCGGAGATCAGCGATCTGCTCGAGACGTTTGCCAGCCAGTCCGCACTGGCACTGGTCAACGCCCGCTTGTACCGAGAGCTGGAGCGTAAGTCAGCCGAGCTGGAGGTGGCGAGCCGCCACAAGTCCGAGTTCTTGGCAAGCATGTCCCACGAGCTTCGAACGCCGCTGAACGCGGTGCTGGGATTCTCCGAGGTGCTCCTCGAGCGGATGTTCGGCGACATCAACGATCGTCAGGAGGAGTACCTGCGCGACATCTGGAGCTCGGGCAAACATCTCCTGGAGCTCCTCAACGAGATCCTGGACCTGTCCAAGGTCGAAGCCGGTCGGATGGAGCTCGAGGTCTCGCAGGTGGACGTGAAAGGGGCACTCGACTACGGCCTCTCGCTCGTGCGCGAGCGCGCGACGCTGCATGAGATCGAGCTGAGCCTCGACTGTGGCCCGCGCGTCGGATCGATCCAGACCGACGAGCTCCGGTTCAAGCAGGTGGTCGTCAACCTGCTGTCGAATGCCGTCAAGTTCACTCCGGATGGCGGTACCGTCCTGGCACGGGCGCGGATCGTGGGCGGCCAGCTCATCGTGTCCGTAGCCGACTCCGGGATCGGAGTCCAAGCAGCCGACCGGGAGCGCATCTTCGAGTCCTTCCAGCAAGGTGGCCGCGGCACCACGAGCGAGGAGGGAACGGGGCTGGGCCTCACCCTGTCCCGTCGGATCGTCGAACTCATGGGTGGTCGGCTGTGGCTGGACAGCGCCGTCGGTGAGGGCAGCACGTTCTCGTTCTCGGTGCCCCTCAGCGGCCAGAAAGCGACCGTCTCGACCGCTGATGAGTCGACTGACCTCGAGCGCAGCAGTGTCGTGTTGATCGAGGACGACCCCCCATCGCTCGACCTGCTCACCGTCTACCTGTCGTCGGTGAACGTGAAGGTGACCGTGGCTCGAGACGGCATCGAGGGTCTCGAGGCGGTGCGGCGCGTACGGCCGAAAGCCGTCATCTTGGACATCCGCCTGCCACGCATGGACGGCTGGGCAGTGCTCGACGCCCTCAAGAGTGATCGAAGCACGATGGGCATACCGGTGATCGTGGCCTCCGTCGTCGACGAACGGCAGCGGGGACTGTCGTTGGGCGCCTCGGCATACCTGATCAAACCGGTCCGGCGTGAGGAGCTCATCAGGCAACTTCGCCGGGTGGAAGCACTTCCGACCTCGGTCGCGTCCGGTTCGGACTCGCCATGATCCGACGCCGCATCCTGGTGGTCGAGGACAACGCCAGGAATCTCAAGCTCGTTCGCGATGTCCTGGAGTACGCCGGCTATGACGTCATCGGGGCAGAGTCCGGTGAACGTGGACTGGAGCTCGCGGCCGAGGTGGCCCCGGACCTGGTGCTGATGGACCTTCAGCTCCCAGGCATCGACGGAAACGAGACTTTGCGGCGGCTGCGCGACCTCCCGGAGATCAAGGACGTGCCGGTGGTTGCCGTCACCGCCTTCGCTATGCAGGCGGACCGCGACCACGCCTTCGACACGGGTTTCGACGGCTTCCTGGAAAAGCCGATCAGTGTGCGCGCTCTGCCTGGTCAGGTCGAGCGCTTCCTTGCAGAGGAGGACCTGCAGCGATGAACGACACCAGCTCAGCCGCCGAAGCTCCCGTCACGGTTCTCGTGGTCGACGACCAGCCGCAGAACATCCGGCTGTTGGACGCCGTGCTCTCGCCTCGCGGCTACCGGGTTGTCACGGCCTCGTCGGGAGAAGAAGCGCTGCGCCTGCTGCCCGACGTGGACCCTGACTTGGTGCTGCTGGACGTCGTCATGCCGGGGCTGGACGGGTACGCCGTCTGCCGCCGCATCCGCGAAGACCCCAAAACCGCGTTCCTGCCCGTGGTGATGATCACGGCGAGCGGCGACCCGGAGCGGCTGAAGGCCCTCGAATCCGGAGCTGACGACTTCGTGTCCAAGCCCTTCGACCAGAGTGAACTGCTGGCACGGGTCGCCTCGCTGGCGCGGGTCAAGCGCTACCAGGACACGATTCGGAGGCAGGCCGACGAGCTGGCGGACTGGAACCGGCAGCTGGAGGAGCGTGTCAGTGACGGGGTTGCCGAGTTGGAGCGCATCGGGAGGCTGCGCAGATTCCTCTCCCCCCAGCTGGCCGACCTCGTGATCAGTTCCGGGGATGACGGCTTCCTCAGCAGCCACCGTCGGGAGATCGTCGTGGTGTTCTGTGACCTGCGTGAGTTCACCCCCTTCGCGGAGTCCTCGGAACCGGAGGAAGTGATGGTGGTCCTCGCCGAGTTCCACGCCGCCCTCGGGGATCTGATCTTCCGGTTCGACGGGACGCTCGAACGCTTCACGGGCGACGGGCTCATGGTGTTCTTCAATGACCCTGTTCCGTGTGAGGACCCAGCGGCGCGGAGTGTCCGGATGGCCGTGGCCATGCGTGATCGGGTTCGCGAGCTGACCGAACAATGGAGTCGTCGCGGCCACGACCTGGGTTTTGGCATCGGCATCGCGCAGGGCTATGCCACCCTGGGTCGCATCGGCTTCGAGGGTCGTTTCGACTACGCCGCGATCGGCAGCGTGACCAACATGGCAGCCCGGCTTTGTGCCGAAGCGAAGGCTTGGCAGATCCTCGTGACCCAGCGCGTGATGTCGGAGTCGGGTGAGATCGCCGTGGGAGAGTCGGTGGGGGAGCTCACCCTGCGCGGATTCGGAAAGCCTGTGCGAGCGTTCGACATTCGGGGTCTGGACGCGGCCAGGGCCACGTCATGACCGGCCGGTCGCTCGGCGTCGGCCAGCCTGGACCGGTCACCTTGTCCGAGCTTGATGAGGCGGCTCGGTATGAGCGCTTCGACCGCCTCCAGTCGAGGATGGGCCGGGTCTGGGACTCGATGAAGCTGAACCTCGCCGGCGAGTCGGTGGTCGTGATCCCCTCGGTCACCCTTGACCGGGCGGTCGCAAACCCGGGGAGCCTCAACCAGGCTTACGAGGAGCGGTACCTCTTCTTGCTGCTGCTGCTGAGGCAACCGAGGCTCCGGATGATCTATGTGACGTCGATGCCGGTCGCGCCCTCGATCGTCGAGTACTACCTCGCGTTGTTGGCCGGTGTGATTCCGAGCCACGCTCGCGGCCGACTCTCGCTGGTGTCCGTCGGTGACTCCTCACCGGCGTCGTTGAGCGAGAAGTTGTTGGCTCGGCCGAAGCTGCTGGCCTCCATCGCCGGGGCGATCCCCGACAAGACGCTGTCGCACCTCGTCCCGTACAACACGACCGAACTCGAGCGCGACGTCGCCCTGGCCCTGGGGATCCCGATGTACGGCGCTGACCCCCGACTCGAGGAGCTGGGTAGCAAGACGGGATGTCGCCGACTCTTTGCCGACGCCGGCGTGAGGCACCCGCTCGGTGCGGAGGACCTGCACAGCATGGATGACGTTGTCGTCGCCATCACCGAGATGCGACGAGAGCGGCCGCAGCTCTCGCAGGTCATCGTCAAGCTCAACGAAGGAGTGTCGGGGGCCGGCAACGCCGTGGTCGACCTGGCCGGCATCCCCACGTCAGGATCGGCCGGAGAAGACAGCGCGATCCGCGAACGGGTCGCGGCCTTGCAGCTGGAGTCACCGGACGTCTCGTTGGCGGCGTACGTCGACAAGTTCGCCGAAGGCGGCGGCATCGTCGAAGAACGCATCGTCGGGGTGGAGATCCGCAGCCCCAGTGTGCAGCTACGGATCACTCCGCACGGCGCTGTCGAGTTGTTGTCGACCCACGACCAGCTGCTCGGAGGTGCCAGCGGCCAGAGCTACCTGGGCTGCTGCTTCCCGGCCGACTTTGCCTACGCCCGCACGATCATGGGGCAGGCCAGGGTGATCGGGGACCGGCTGGCGAAGGAGGGAGCCCTGGGGCGCTTCGCCGTGGACTTCGTCGTCGTCAGAGGAACCGATGGAGGCTGGACGCCGTACGCGATCGAGCTGAACCTGCGCAAGGGCGGCACCACGCATCCGTTCCTGACGCTGCAGTTCCTCACCGCAGGACACTACGACGCCGAGACGGGGCTCTTCGTGACGCCATTGGGACGGGAGAAGCACCTCGTCGCCACCGACCATCTCGAGTCTCCGTACCTCAAAGGTCTCACCATTGATGACTTGTTCGACATCGTCGCCCGCCACGGGCTGCACTTCGAACCCGGTCGCCAGACCGGAATCGTGTTCCACATGATCAGCTGCCTGACCGAACATGGGCGAGTCGGTCTCACGGCGGTGGGAGACACTCCTTCGGAGGCGGATGCGACCTACAAACGAGCCCAGCGCATCCTGCTCGACGAGGCGGAGGCAGCCCTGCGCGAGGTGGCGCTGCCGGTCTGATCGGGGAATCTGCGGTGCGGCTTGTCTGTTCTACCCGGTAGCCTGAACCTGCAAGGACA
>JANLYC010000400.1:0-10372 GCA_031365435.1 Nocardioidaceae bacterium | reverse complement strand
GACCGGCAACGTCGGCATCATCGGCTGGTACGTCCCGCCGTGGCTGGCCAAGGCACACCCCGACATCCTGGACTGGCAGAACCTGAACAAGTACGCGTCGCAGTTCGAGACGCCGGAGTCCGGTGGCAAGGGGCTGTTCCTGGGCGCCGATCCGTCCTACGTCCAGTTCGACGAAGCGATCGTGTCCAACCTGAACCTGAACTTCAAGGTGGTGTTCTCCGGGAGTGAGGCCGCCTCGATCGCGGCGTTCAAGAAGGCCGAGCAGAACCACGAGTGGCTGATCGGCTACTGGTACCAGCCTCAGTGGTTCAACTCCCAGGTGCCGCTGGTGAAGGTCAACCTGCCGAAGTACACCCCCGGCTGCCAGGACAACGAGTCGAAGGTGGCGTGTGATTACCCGGAAACGCCGCTGCAGAAGGTGATCTCGACGGACTTCGAGAAGTCCGGGAGCCCGGCGGTCAACCTGATCAAGAACTTCAGCTGGACCAACGACGACCAGAACCTGGTCGCCAAGTACATCGCGGACGACGGCATGTCGCCTGAGGATGCGGCCAAGAAGTGGGTCGACGAGAACCCCGACAAGGTCAACGCCTGGCTCGGCTCGTAACCTCCTGAGGCCCGAGGAGCCGCACCCTCCTCGCGCTTCTCAGACCATCTGACCCTCCGCGTTTGCCTAGTGAACAAGCCAGCTGGCTTGTTCACTAGGCAAACGTGCGTTGGGAAGTTGGGATCTGCCTGGCCGGCTATGGCGAAGGGGCCTGACCTGCCGGGTATGTCGGTCAGCCCTTGCGGCGGCGCAGCTCCTCGGTCACCGCAGGCACGATCTCGTGCAGGTCACCGATGACTGCGTAGTGCGCCTTCGTGACCATGGGCGCGTCCTCGTCGGTGTTGATCGCCAGGATCGTCTTCGCGCTCGAACACCCGGCCCAGTGCTGGATGGCGCCACTGATTCCGCAGGCGATATAGATGTCGGGTGAGATCCGGCTACCGGTCTGACCGACCTGCTCGTAGTGCGGGCGCCAGCCGAGACTCGTCACCACCCGCGAGACACCCAGCGCGCCACCGAGCTCCTCGGTGAGCTCGAGCAGGTCACCGAAACCATTCGCGCTGCCCGCACCTCGACCCGCACCGACCACGACGCGGGCTCCCGTCAAGGCCCCCGCGTCGTCGGCCTCGCCGGCCTCGACGCGCAGCACCCGCCCCACCAGGTCGGCAGCGACGAGCTCAGGAGCGAACTCCCGCACCTCCGGCTGAGTGGACTGCTTAGCGGCAGCCGGCTCCACAGCATGGCCGGCAACCGTGAGGACGGCCGGCGTTCCGGTGACCTGCATGAGCTCGAGCACCGAGCCGCCCATCACCTGGCGCGAGACGACGAGAGGCTCGGCGTCGACCACACCGACGACCTGTGCGGCCATGGTGGTGTCGAGCCGCGTCGCCACGTGCGCCATCACCTCGCTGCCGCGCGGCGTACCCGCGGCGAGCACAGCCACCGCTGACGATGCTGCTGCGGCCGCGCAGACCGAGGTGGCCCACGCCGCCGCCGAGTACGCCGCCAGGTCAGCGTGCTGAGCGTGATGAACAACATCGACGCCCTGGTCGCCGAGCTGGGTGAGCACCACAGCACGGACCTCGGGCGCCAGCGGGCCGACGAGCAGCGCGTGCAGCCCGCCTCCACCCGCCCGGGCCGACAGGTCGCGCGCCAAGGTCAGCGTCTCGAGTGATGTCTCGGTCGCCTCGTGCGCATCGGTCTCGACCAGGACGAGAGTCACCCCGCTCATTTCGCCACCACTCCCAGTCGGTACAACAGGTCGACGACAGCACCGGCTGCCTCAGGTCCGTGGCCGAGGATCTCGACCACACTTGGTTGGGCCGGTGGGAGCTCGAGCCGCACCCGTCCGTTGCCAGTCGGTGTCACCGATGAGGCGACCGTTTCGATGGGCGTGCGCTTGGCCTTCATCCGGCCGGGAATCGACGGGTAGCGCGGCTCGATCCCGCCTTCCTGCACGGCGACGACAGCCGGCAGCGGCAGCTCGAACACCTCGGTACCTTCGGGTCCCTTGCCCTTGGCGATGGCGCGACCGTCGTCGGTCACCTCGACCGTCGAGATGCCGGTCAGCACGCGCCGGTCCAACGCGTAGGCGAGCCGGACGCCCACCTGGAAGTCGCCCGTGTCGGCCGCGTCGTTGCCCACCAGGATCAGGTCGTACGTCGTACCGTCCGCCTCGCGCGAGCGCACCACCTCGGCGATCGCTGCGGCCACGTCCGCGGGCCCGTATGCCGACGTGTCCGCCTCGACCAGCACCGCGGCCGTGCACCCCACAGCCAACGCGTCACGCACCTGTTCGATCGAGTCCTCGGTGCCGACGGTCAGGACCGTGGCTTCTCCGTCGGTGGACTTGGCGATCTGGATGGCCAGCTCGACAGCGCACTCCTCGTGCGGGCTCAACGTGTAACCGACGTGGCGCGCATCGATCGACTGGCCGTCGTCGGACAGCAGGATCTGGCTGGAGGTCTCGGGCACCCGTTTGATGCAGACCAGGACGTTGGCCATGCCGCTACCCCTTGATCCGGTCGTTGGTCGGGTCGAACAGCGGTGTTGCGTCTGCCGCCGCCACCGTGACGGGGTACAGCTCCTCCATGTACGACACCTTCAGCTGGTTGCCGACCGTTGCCTGGTCAGGGGGCAGGTAGGCCATCAGCAGGTGCTTGCCGAGCGACGGGGCAGAGCCGGCCGTCGTCACGTAGGGACGGTGGCCGTGCTCATCGGTCAGGACCCCGCCATCGGCCGACAGGATCGGCTCCCCGCCGAGCATGTAGCGCTTCATGCCGGACCGCGACGTGTGGTCGTCGACCGTCAGCGTGCACAACACCGTCTTGGGATCCTCTTCGCGCTGCTTGATGTAGGCCTCGCGGCCGACGAAGTCGACCGTCTTGACCTTGGGTCGCTGCATGCCGGCCTCGACGATCGTGCGTTCGGAGTCGAGCTCGAAGCCGAACGCCCGGTAGCCCTTCTCGATCCGGCCGGTGGTTCCGTAGACGCCGATCCCGACCGGTATGGCCCCCTGCGGCGCACCGGCCTCGTGCAGCATCCGCCACAGCCGTGCGCCCTGCTCGATGGGCACATGCAGCTCCCACCCGAGCTCGCCGACGTAAGAGATCCGGGAGGCCAGCACGGACAGGGAGTCGGTCTCGATGTCGCGGCAGGTACCGAATGCAAAGCCCTCGTGGCTGACGTCGTCGCGGGTCAGTGAGCTCAGGATGTCGCGGGCTCGTGGACCCCACAGCCCGATCGTCGTGTATGCCGACGTGAGGTCGACCACCGAAGCCGTCCCGTCCTTGGGCATCCGGTCGGCGAACCACTTGCGGTCCACCATGCCGTGCGCGCCGCCGGTGACGACGCGGAACCGGTCGTGTGCCAGCCTCATCACGGTGAGGTCGGAGCGGAAGCCACCGCGACCGTCGAGAACCGGCGTGTAGATGACCCGGCCGATCGGCACGTTCGACTGCGCCACCACGATCGACTGCACCGCGTCGAGGGCGCCCGGCCCGACCACGTCGAAGATCGCGAACGCCGACAGGTCGATGATGCCCGCCCGGTCGCGCATCGCGAGGTGCTCGGCGTTGACGATCGGTGACCACCAGCGGGAGTCCCACTCGTGCTCGCGCGGCATGACCCGGTCGCCGTACTCCTCGAGCAGGCCTTCGTTGGAGGCGTACCAGAACGGCCGCTCCCACCCGGCGGCCTCGAAGAAGACGGCCCCGCGCGCCTGCTGGTCGGCGTACATCGGGGCGAGCCGCTGACCTCGGTCGCTCTCGTACTGCTCACCCGGATGGATGATCCCGTAGGTCTTGTTGAAGGCTTCGCCGGTCCGGGCCCGGATGTGTGCGCGGGTCTGTTGGTGCGGGTAGAACCGCGCGATGTCGGAGTGGGACAGGTCGATCTCGGGCAGCCCGTCGGTCATCCACTCCGCCACGGCTCGACCGACGCCGGGGCCCTCCTTGATCCAGACGGCGGCGGCCGACCACAGGCCCTTGACCTCGGGTGTCTCACCGAGCACGGGGGCGCCGTCAGGTGTCAGCGAGAGCAGACCGTTGATCGCGTAGCGCTGCTCAGCTCCTTCGGCTCCCAGCAGGTCGGGCATCAGCTCGTAGGCCTCCTCGAGCTGTTGGTCGAAGTCCTCCGCGGTGAAGGGCATCTCGGTCGGAGACAGCTTCGCCTGCTCTATCGAGGGAATCTCGTCGGGGTCGTGCAGAATCGGTCGATGGGCGTACGAGCCGACCTCCATGTCGGCACCGTGCTGCCGCTCGTAGCAGAAGGTGTCCATGTCTCGGACGATCGGGAACGAGATCTCACCCTCGCGCTCAGCCAGGATCGGCACCGGACCGACGCTGATCATCTGGTGCACGGCCGGGGTCAACGGGATATGGGCGCCGGCCATCTTGGCGATGCGGGGACTCCACACGCCGCAAGCGATGACCACGGTCTCGGCCTCGATGTCGCCGCCGTTGGTGCGCACCCGACGGATCCGGCCGTCCTCGACGTCGAGACCCGTGACCTCCACGGTCGGTACGACGGTGAGGGCGCCGAGCTCGAGGGCGCGTTCGCGCATGATCGTGCCGGCGCGCAACGAGTCGACGACGCCGACCGATGGCGTCCAGAAAGCGCCAACGATCTGCGAGGGGTCGAGGAACGGCACCTTCTCGACGACCTGCTCGGGCGTCACCAGCTCGGACTCGATGCCCCAGATCCGTGCAGACGTCATGCGTCGGCGGAGCTCCTCCATCCGCGCCTCGGTCCGTGCGACCTCGAACCCACCGGACTCGGTGAAGACCCCCATCTCCTTGTACTGCTTCATCGAGTCGAGGGTCAGATCAGTGATCTCACGCGAGTGGTCGACCGGGAAGATGAAGTTCGAGGCGTGACCAGTCGAACCGCCCGGGTTGGGGAGCGCGCCCTTGTCGATCTGGACGATGTCGCTCCAGCCGAGCCGGGCGAGGTGGTACACGAGGCTGTTGCCGACGATGCCGGCGCCGATGACGACCACACGGGCCGTACTGGGCACTGTTGCCATGGGATGGGTCTCTCTTCTGATGGGACCGCGCTGGTTGCGTCATACGCAACTATGCAGCGCTATCTGGAACATCGCGCTCCCATCGTCACCGCTTCTCCGAGCAGTGTCAAGCCAATCTGGATGGTGATGCCGGCCCGCCTCGGGGGGGCGCCCACGTGTGCTGAACCGACGACGAGATCAGCCCAGTTCCTCGAAGACCGTGAGCTGGAGGTTGCCCGGGCCGGAGAGTCGGGCGTTGAGCGAGTTCCAGGGCGTTCGCGTGGGTGGAGCGATCAGCCCGGCGCCGGCGTCGACGAGTCGCTGCGTGGTGGCCGTCGCGTCGGACACCTCGAACGCGACCCGCAGGTGCGGGCTCACCGGGCGTCCGACCTCGACCTCGTCGATCATGGCGACCTGAGCCGGGTTCGAGATCTCCAAGGTCGCGCGTCCGGCGTCGAGGATCACCACATGGGCACCTCCCTCGCTCACCAGATCGAGCTCGACCTCGAGCCCGAGCGTGTCGCGGTAGAAGGTCACGGCTTCGTCGAAGTCGGTGGCGCGGACCACGAGGCGAAGCTGACGGACGCGCTGCTGTTCGGAGTCGGGATCTTGGCTGTCCATCTCCTCATCGTGGCACCGCGTGCGGCCCGTTGCCCCGTCGATGTCCCCTGCAGTCGTTAGCCTGCCCGCGAGGACCCTCGAGGACGGAGGAGCTTGTGAATCAGTCCCTACCTCGCATCTCCGCTGCCGAGCGCCGGGCTCGGGTCGCCGCGCGCCACCACCTGACGCCGGCGTCGAACGCCACGGAGGTAGCCACTGCCGCCCGGTCGCTGATCGGGCTGCACTCGACCGACCCGGCATCGGTCTATTTGTCGTCATGGGCTCGCGTCGGCGCAGTCACGCACGCCGACGTCGACCACGCCCTCTACCAGTCCCGCAGTGTGGTCAAGCACATGGCGATGCGGCGTACCGTCTGGGCGCTCGCCACCGACCTCATGCCGATGGTGCAGGTTGCCGCGAGTGACTCGATCGCCGCGTCCGAGCGGCGCCGCCTCGCGTGCGACCTCGAACGCTCGGGCGTCACCGACGACGGAGCCACGTGGGTCGCCGCCGCCGAACGCGCAGCGATGAAGACCCTGGGCAGGCTCGGGCCAAGCCTCGGCCGCGAGCTGTCTCAGGCCGTTCCGATGCTGCAGACGAAGATCACCCTCGGGTCAGGCGACAAGGCGCAGCAGATCGGAGTCGTCACCCGGGTCTGCACGATCTTGTCCGCCTCCGGTCAGGCCACGCGCGGGGTGCCTGGAGGGCAGTGGTACGACCGGCAGCCGCGGTGGGTACGGATGGCTGACTGGGTGCCCCAGGTGACGATGGTGGAACCTCTACCAGCCGAAGCCGCTCGGGCCGAGCTGACGCGACGTTGGCTGCGCGCCTTCGGACCCGCCACGGTCGATGACCTGAAGTGGTGGACCGGATGGACGGTGGCACACACCCGAGAGGCGCTGGCGGACATCGGTGCTGTCGAGGTCGACCTCGGTGGGTCCCGTCCCGGCCTCGCCCTGGCCGACGATCTGGAGCCGACAGCGACTCCGGACCCCTGGGTGGCGCTGCTACCCGCGCTCGATCCGACGACCATGGGCTGGAAGGAGCGGGACTGGTACCTCGGGCCGCACCGCTCACGGCTCTTCGACGTCAACGGCAACGCCGGTCCCACCATCTGGGCCGACGGCCAGGTGGTCGGCGGATGGGCGCAGCGCCCCGACGGAGAGGTCGTGCTCGAGTGCCTCGTGCAGGTCGGAGCTGAGACAGCCCACCTGGTCGAGACCGAGGCCGACCGCCTCACCAGCTGGCTCGGCGGCGTGGTGGTCAGGCCAAGCTTTCCCACGCCGCTGCAGCGTGCGCTGTCGATCTAGGCGAGACCAGCGACAACCATCGCGAAACGCCGAGAACCGGCCTGCGACACGCCCATCTGCATACCGGGTATGGACAAGCGGATACCGAGTATGCATACTACGTATCTATGTCCATCAAACACGGTCTGCTGGCCCTCCTCGAGCGGGGCCCGATGTACGGCTACCAGCTCCGCACCGAGTTCGAGTCCTCTACCGGCTCGACCTGGCCGCTGAACGTCGGACAGGTCTACACGACGCTCACGCGCCTCGAGCGCGACGGTCTCGTGCGGCCGGTCGGGGAGCCTGACGCCGACGGTCGGCAGGTCTACGCCCTGACCGACGAGGGGCGGGTCGAGGTCACCACGTGGTTCACCACCCCGGTGACGGTCAAGCAGCGGCCGCGGGACGAGCTGGCGATCAAGCTGGCCATGGCCGTCACGACGCCCGGCGTCGACGTCGCTCAGGTGGTGCAGACCCAGCGCAGCGCCACCCTGCGCACGCTGCAGGAGCTGACCCGGCTGAAGTCGCACGCCGATGAAATCACCGATGCGGCCTGGTTGCTGGTGCTCGAGTCGATGATCTTCGTGGCTGAGGCCGAAGTGCGGTGGCTCGACCACTGCGAGACCAAGGTCGCGCGTCTGGTCGAGCGCCGCGCGCAGCTGTCCGGGACCACGTCCTCGCCCGCCACGGCAGAGGGCGACATCACCACTGACACCCATGGGGGAGCACGACGATGAACCACAATGAGCCTCGAGCCCAGCCTCGCACCGTTCCACCGGCCAACGAAGAGCGCGCAGTCCTCAGCCTCGAAGACGTCTCCCGGGTGCATGGAAGCGGTCCCACGATGGTCACCGCGCTGCACCGGGTCAGCCTCGCTGTCAGTGCCGGCGAGCTGGTCGCCGTCATGGGCCCCTCGGGGTCCGGCAAGTCGACGTTGCTGCACCTGGCCGGCGGACTGGACGTCGCCACCAGCGGGGCTGTGCGGGTCGAGGGAGTCGACCTGGCAGCACAGTCGAAGTCGGATCTGGCCAGGCTCCGTCGTCGTCACGTCGGCTATGTCTTCCAGGACCTCAACCTCGTGCCCTCGCTGACTGCCGTCGAGAACGTCGCACTGCCGCGAGAGCTCGACGGCGTACGCGTGCGTGCGGCCCGCACCGAGGCCATGACAGCGCTCGAAGAAGTCGGGCTCAGCGAGCTGGCCGACCGGTTCCCTGACGAGCTGTCGGGCGGACAGCAGCAGCGCGTGGCGATTGCCCGCGCGCTGATCGGGCCTCGGCGGCTGATGCTGGCCGACGAGCCCACCGGCGCCCTCGACACAGAGTCCGGCGAGGCCGTGCTGCGGCTGCTGCGGAGTCGGTGCGAAGCCGGTGCGGCGGGCGTGCTGGTGACGCACGAGGCCAGGCACGCCGCCTGGGCCGACCGCGTGGTGTTCCTTCGTGACGGGGCCATGGTCGACGACACCGGTCGCGCTGCCCCCGCCGAGGCTCTGTTGGGAGCCGGCCGATGAGCCGTTGGCGGCCTGCGCTGCGGATCGCGCGTCGTACGGTGCGCCGGAGCATCGGCAGGTCTCTGCTCATCGCGGTGCTGGTCGGGCTACCGGTTGCCGGCGCGACCTTCGTCGACGTCCTGATCCGGACCTTCAGCGACAACGAGCGCTCGGCGTACCAGGAAATCGGTTCGGCTGACGCGCAGGTGACGATCACCGGGCAGTCATCTCTTGATGGTTTCGTACCGATGCCGTACGGCGGCGAGACGGCCGGGGCGGCAGGACCGAGCCGATCGGTCAAAGACGTGGACCTGGCAGCAGAGCTGCCCGCCGGGTCCACCTGGACGAAGACGCCTCGGCACTATCAGGTCAGGCTCAGCCTCAGCGAAGGACGCATCATCCGGCCGCAGCTCGTGGTGGCCGACCTCGCGTCACCGCTCACCGCCCAAGAGGCCCGGCTGACGCAGGGCCGGTTGCCGAACGTACCGGACGAGGTGGTGGTGACCGAGCCGCTGGCGAACCGCCTGGGTCTGCTCGACAGCAGCGGTCGCCTCGTCGACGGAGCCGCCGTGACGGTGGCCGACGGACCGACCGCAGCGGTCACCGGCACGGTCATCGCGCCGTTCTGCCTCGACTGCGAGGAAGTGATCGCAGCGCCGGGAACTCCGGTCACATCGTCCATCAGGGGCCAACATGCCTTCAGCGGCCTTTCCGAGCACAGCTACCTGGTGGACCTGCCGGCAGGTGTGGCGGCTGACGCAATCTGGCCGGCGCTGGCTGCCAAGGGAATCGCGCTGGTCCCTCGAGACGTCTACGTGCACCCGGACAAGTACACCGGCATCAGCAACAGCCGGTTGCCGGCGATCACTGCCGCAAGCGTGCGCGCCGGCGCCTTCGCCCTGCTCGTGACCGGTCTGGGGCTGCTCGAAGTGGTGCTGCTCGCCGGGACCGCCTTCGCGGTCGGTGCGCGGCGACAGGTCCACGACCTCGGTGTCATCTCGGCCAGTGGAGCGACGTCACGCCAGATCCGACGGATCGTCCTCGCGCAGGGGCTGGTCCTCGGGATCCTGGGCTCGGCGATCGGGATCGTCTTCGGCGCCGCCGTGGCATGGGGCGGCCGCGTCTTCTGGGAACGCCTCGACAACGCCGTCGTGTACCACTGGAAGTTCGGGCCGTGGGAGATCCTGGTGGCGGCCATCGTCGGCGCCGTGTCGGGCGTCCTCGCGGCCGTCGTGCCGGCGGTCGGTGCCGGGCGCATGCCCGTGGTCGATGCGTTGTCCGGACGTTTCCGGGTCAGCGTCTCCAGCAAGCGGCGTACGCCGATCGTGGCCGGTCTGCTCGTCGCCGGCGGGGTCATGTCCGGGCTGGTCGGTGACCGGATGATGGCGGGGGACTTCGCGAGGTATGTGCGACAGCTCGCGCGGGTCAGCGAGACAACCGGCTACCCCTCACCGCCCTCGCCGACCGTACCGGTGGCCTTCGTGCTTCTCGGTGCTGTGCTGGTTGTCATCGGCGTCGTCATCATGGCTCCCGTGCTGATCACCGCGATCGGACGGATGGCGGCCAGGTTGCCCTTGTCCGGCCGCCTCGCGTTCCGGGATGCCTCCCGGCACCGACACCGGACCGGTCCCGCGACCAGCGCGATCGCCGTCGCCGTGGCCGGGTCCGTCGTCTTCGCCTTTGTGCTCGCGGGACGGGCCAAGGCGGACCAGCTGAGCTACATCGCCTATCTCCCCCCGCACGTGATGTCCGTGACCGGCGCGGACTATCCGGGGGACGAGAAGCAGCTCACCCTGGCCTCGGACGAGGCGGCAGCGCTCCTTCCCGGTGCCAAGGTGGCGGCCAACGAGCACGTGACCGTAGGAACCAGCTCGAAGCGGCGTGACACACAGGAGGTCTACGTCGAACAATCGCGACGACAGTGCCGGAACGGCTGCATGACCCCG
>JANLYC010000248.1:0-13451 GCA_031365435.1 Nocardioidaceae bacterium | reverse complement strand
CTCGAGAGCGGCGCTCGCGGCTTCATCCCAAAGGGCGAGCTCTCCGGCGAGCGCCTCGCCGCGCTGATCGGGTGACGCGCGCCGGTCGCCTCAGGTTGTGGCTCGTCGTCGGAACGGGCGAGCAGACGCGCGCCTTCGCGCGGCATGCCTCGGTGTCGACCTACGTCGGTCGCATCACCGTCCCGACCCTTGTCGTGCAGGGGCAGAATGACACGCTCTTCGACCTCCAGGAGGCGGTGGCCACCTACCGCGCGCTCCAGGAGCAGGGCACGCCGACACGGATGATCTGGCAGTCGTGGGGTCATTCCGGTGGCACCCCGGCGCCCGGTGAGCTCGACCTCGGCGCGAGCTCGATCCGGGACAGCCTCCTCGGCCGGCGGTTCCTGCACTGGATGGACCACTACGTCGACGGCGTCCGACGAGCACCCACCGGGCCGAGGTTCTGCTACTTCCGCGACTGGGTTCGCTACAACACGGCACCGCAGCGGGCCGGGCGGGCCGTCGCGAAGGCGTACGCCTGCCGGTCGCGCTACCCGGGCGCCGACAGTGACCAGACGTTGTACTTCTCCGGAGACTCCCAGCTGCGAACGTCGCTGTCGAAGGTGGTGCCCGGCAGCGCGTCGTACACGAACAGCCCTGGCGCCGCCACCAGCTACAGCGAGACCTCAGCCCTCGAGGGCGGCACCGTCAACAACCCGCCGAGCGACGGACCAGGCACCTACGCCGCCTTCACGACGCGGCCGCTGGCCCGCGATGCTCACCTCGTCGGTACCCCAACCCTTCGCCTGCACGTGCGCGCACCCGCCGCCCAGGCGGGTCAGAGTGCCGACCCGGGAACACATCTCGTGCTGTTCGCGAAGCTGTACGACGTCGCGCCCGACGGCACGGTGACGCTGCAGCACCGACTCATCTCGCCGGTGCGCGTCACCGACGTCACCGCCCCGGTGCGCATCGTGCTTCCCGGAGTCGTCCAGCGCATCAGGGCTGGACATCGGATCCGCGTGGTCGTCGCCGCCAGTGACCAGGCCTACTCCGGAAACGCGGGTTCGCAACCGGTCACGATCACGACCGGTCCGAAACACCCCAGCGTGCTGCGCCTTCCGCTGGGCGGCGGCCACGTGCGCCTGCGCTGACCAGGTCCATCCCGGGCCGCAGGCCCGAGGACAGCTGTCTCCGTCAGTCAACCGGGTCAGGCACCTGACATCCGCCTGAGAGGCGTCAGCAGACGCGCTACAAGCACGATAAGAAAGCAGTGTGCTCAGATTCTTCGTGGTCGCTGCGCTGCTCGTTGTCGGTGCGTTCGTCACTCTTGCGGCGGTGCTCGGCTCCGCTGGCTGGTGGGTGTTGCTGGCACTCGTGGCGCTGCTGCTCGTCGTGGCGATCCACGACCTGCTGCAGAAGAAGCACTCGATTCTTCGCAACTACCCGGTCCTCGGCCACCTGCGTTTCCTCCTTGAAGACATCCGGCCCGAGCTTCAGCAGTACTTCATCGAGCGCAACTTCGACGGTCGTCCCTATGACCGTGACATCAGGACGGTCATCTACGAGCGCGCCAAAGGCATCCACGGCGAGCAGGCGTTCGGCACCGAGCGCGACGTCGACGAGATCGGCTACGAGTATCTGGTTCACAGCACCAAGCCGGTCGACCCGCCGGACGACCCACCTCGCGTCCTGGTCGGCGGTCCTGACTGCACCCAGCCCTACAGCATGGCGCTGCTGAACGTCTCGGCCATGAGCTTCGGAGCGTTGTCCTCCAACGCGCTGCTGGCGCTCAACGCCGGCGCCGCGATGGGCGGCTTCGCGCACGACACGGGGGAAGGCGGTCTGACGGACTACCACCTGCGAAACGGCGGCGATCTCGTGTGGGAGATCGGTAGCGGCTACTTCGGCTGCCGTACTGGGGACGGCGACTTCGACGAGGCGATGTTCGCCGACAAGGCAGCGCATCCACAGGTCAAGTGCGTGTCACTGAAGCTCAGCCAGGGCGCGAAGCCGGGGTTGGGCGGTGTGCTCCCGGGCGCGAAGGTAACCAAGGAGATCGCGGCTGCTCGCGGAGTACCCGAGGGAGAGAAATGTGTGAGCCCGTCGCATCACCGGGTTTTCTCGACCCCCCGCGAGCTCGTCAGGTTCATCGCGCACATGCGTGAGCTTGCCGGAGGGAAGCCAACCGGCTTCAAGCTGTGCGTGGGATCGCGGCGTGACGTGCTCGCGATCTGCAAGGCGATGCGCGAAGAGGAGATCACCCCGGACTTCATCGTCGTCGACGGCGGTGAGGGCGGAACCGGTGCCGCGCCGCTTGAGTACGAGGACCATGTCGGCAGACCGCTGACGGAAGGCCTGATGCTCGTCCACAACGCGTTGGTGGGCAGCGGTCTGCGCGACCGCATCAAGGTCGGCGCCAGCGGCAAGGTTGCGGCAGCCAACGACATCGTCAAGAGGCTGATCCAGGGCGCTGACTACACCAACGCCGCCCGCGCGATGATGATGGCCGTCGGCTGCATCCAGGCGCAGCGTTGTCATACGAACACGTGCCCCGTCGGCGTTGCCACGCAAGATCCCAAACGAGCCCGCGCACTCGATGTCGGCGACAAGAGCCAGCGGGTGTACCGGTACCAAGACGCCACGGTGCGCCAGGCCAGCGGCCTCATCGCGTCGATGGGACTACATGGACCCGACGGACTGAGCACCCACCACCTGCGTCGCCGGGTCGACCACACCACCACGGCGTCGTACGCCGAGCTGTACGAATGGCTTCAGCCGGAGGAGCTGCTGCACGCAGCCCCACCCGACTGGGGCGACGACTGGCGGGCCGCTGACCCCGACCACTTCTGATGCCCCTGCTTGAAATGCCGAGCCGCAGGGCACTACCGAGCTGACGCCACCGGAATCGCCCGCCGAACCAGGAGGAACTGCTGTGACCACCGTTGCCGAGCTGATCGTGACGGCGCTTGCCGACCACGGCGTCCAGAGCGTCTGGGGCGTCGTCGGGGACGCGCTCAACCCCGTGACCGATGCGATCCGGCGTGAAGAGCGCATCGAGTGGTTCGGCGTTCGACACGAAGAGGTGGGCGCCTTCGCAGCCGGTGCGCAGGCTCAACTGAGCGGCGGCCTCGGGGTGTGCTTGGGCACGGTCGGTCCCGGCTCGATCCACCTGCTCAACGGTCTGTACGACGCGAAGAAGTCGCATGCTCCGGTGCTGGCGATCTGTGGGCAGGTGCCGCTGGCCGAGATGGGGAGCGACTACTTCCAGGAGGTCGACAACGACCTGCTGTTCGCGGACGTCTCGGTCTTCGCCCGCACCGTCACGAGTGCGGGGCAGCTCCCGCAGCTGCTCGAGCAGGCGGTGAACGCCGCTCTTCAGCACAGCGGAGTCGCTGTCCTGACCTTGCCCGGTGACGTGGGTGGCCTCGAGCTGCCCAAACACACTCCTGTTCCGCGTTTCGTGGCTCAACCGCGCCCGACAACGCCCGCAGCGGACGACCTCGCCGAGGCCGCGAAGGTGATCAACGAGGCCGACAAGGTGACCCTGCTGGTGGGTCTGGGGGCCCGCGACGCTCGTGACGAGGTGCTTGCGCTGGCCGAGAGATGTCAGGCTCCCATGGTGCTCACCCTCAAGGGCAAGGAGGGCCTGGAGCACGACAATCCCTTCCAGGTCGGTCAGAACGGCTTGATCGGCAACCCGGCAGCGGCGAAGGCGTTCGACGCATGTGATGTCCTGGTGATGGTGGGCACCGACTTCCCGTACCGCGAGTTCTATCCCGCAGACAAGAAGGTCGTCCAGATCGACTCCAGAGCCGCGCACATCGCACGGCGGACTGCAGTGGACGTGGCTCTGGTCGGGCACGCGGCACCCACCCTGCAGGCGCTGGTCCCGCTTCTCGCCTCCGGGCACGGCGCCGGTCATCTGCAGACCACGCGCGCGTCGTACGACCAATGGGTCGAACGGCAGCTCAAGCTCACCGACCCCGACTACGACGACAAACCGGTCGGCTTCCTCCGTCGCAAGGTCGACAACACGCAGAAACGCATCCGCCCGGAGCTGTTGGCGGCAGTGGTCGGCGAGCAGGCAGCTGATGACGCCATCTTCACCAGCGACACCGGGATGTCGACGGTGTGGCTCTCGCGGTTCGTGCCGATGCGCGGGACGCGCCGACTGCTCGGCAGCTACAACCTCGGATCCATGGCCAACGCGATGCCGCAGGCGCTGGGCGCGCAAGCACTCGACCGGAACCGACAGGTCATCGCCTGCTGCGGTGACGGCGGTCTGACGATGCTGCTGGGCGACCTGATCACGGCAGTGACCTACGACCTGCCGATCACGTTCGTCGTGTTCGACAACGGTCGGCTCGGGATGGTCAAGCTCGAGCAGGAGCAGGGTGGCCTGCCTGAGTTCGGCACCGTCCTGCACAACCCTGACCTCGCTGCTGTGGCGACGGCGATGGGACTGACCGGGATCAGGGTCACCGATCCGGCCGAGGTTGGCCAGGCTGTTCGCCGCGCGCTCGACACTCGTGGGCCGGTGCTTCTCGACGTGGTGACCAATGCGGAGGAAGTCGCGATACCACCGAAGCCGACCTTGGATCAGGCCTGGGGATTCGCCATCGCGAAGATGCGTGAGTCAGTTGTGAGCCACGGCTCGGAGTAAGGCCTCACGTCGCGGAGGCGTCACCTGCCATAGCGCCCCTGACCCAGTCGACGACGTCTTGGGTCTTGGCGCCCGGGGTGAAGATCTTCGCCACTCCCGCCTCCTCGAGCAGCGGAATGTCGCCCTCGGGGATGATGCCTCCTCCGAAGACGAGGATGTCCTCGGCCGACCGCTCGTGGAGCAGCTCGATGACCTTGTGAAAGAGCGTCATGTGCGCACCGGACAGGACGGACAGCCCGATGATGTCGGCGTCCTCCTGCAGTGCAGTCTCGACGATCTGCTGGGGCGACTGGTGCAGACCGGTGTAGATGACCTCCATGCCGGCGTCTCGCAAGGCGCGCGCAATGACCTTCGCGCCCCGGTCGTGCCCGTCAAGGCCGGGCTTGGCGACGACGACCCGGATCGGGCCCGCCACCTGATCAGCCGACTGTCCACTCACGTGCCCACCGCCTCGTCATGGCCCCGCAGGGCCGGCATACAACGCTTGCAGGGTAACGAATCCAACGCAGTCCGACATCGGGCGGGTCGGTCGCCTGCCGACGGCAGCGTTCCTCGGTACGCTGATTACCCACGGGTACGCATGGCCGCGCCCATGCGCGGGGGTCGCGACAGGAGAGTGAGCGGGCAATGTTGATGCCGACCCTCCGCGCCATGCGCACGATGTCGGCCACGATGTCAGCGCTGGCCGTCGAGGTCGGCTGGGTCACGGCGCACGCGGCGATCTACCCGCTGGGGCTGCTCCGCGACCGGGGCGACGACCCTGACCCCGCCCGCTTCGGTTTCGGCGACCTGCCGCTCGCGCAGCGGGGGTTGCTGGGGGCCGACCTGGGAGCGGCCAGCACGCCGATCGTGCTGATCCACGGCATCGTCGACAACCGGACGATCTTCGCCATGCTGCGACGTGGCCTTCGTCGGCGCGGCTTCACCTGCATCCGCACGTTCTCCTACGGGCCGCACACGAACGACCTGCGCACCACCGCCGCCCGGTTCGGCGAGTACGTCGAGGGCCTGGCGGCCGAGACCGGCAGCGACCGGGTCCACGTGATCGGGCACTCGCTGGGTGGGCTGATCGCGCGCTACTACGTCCAGCGGCTCGGGGGAGACGCCGTGGTGTCGACCCTGGTCACCTTGGGGACCCCGCATCACGGCACTCTGGCCGCCCGGCTGCTCCCCCACCGCCTCGTCCGCCAGCTGCGACCCGGCAGCGACGTGCTGCTCGAGCTGGCGGAGCCGCCCGAGCCGCCCGGGTGCTCCACGAAGTTCCTGGCGTTCTACAGCGATGTCGACCAGCTGATCGTGCCGGCGCGGAACGCGGCTCTGCACCATCCTGACCTGCAGGTCCGCAACGTGCTGGTCCCGGGCGTCGGGCACCTCTCGCTGCCGATCAACGGCCGGATCGTCCACGAGACCTGCACGGCGTTGACGGGATCGGCCGGACCGGCTGGCGCGACCAGGCAGCCGATACCACCCGGGTCGCCGGCGGTTGTCCATAAGGGCCTCACGTCCGCCTGATCCATGCCTCGTACGAAAGATGACTGTGCGTCACATCATCAGGACATAATGTGTCTCTTCCCGGGGCTTTCATCCCGGTTCCAGCCCCCGGAACGCGGGTCGGCTTTCGCAACCTGTTGCCGTTCCGTTACCCTCGGAACTTCGTGCCCCTCGACCCACCGGAAGGACCCGTAAGCGTGTCGTCGCATCGTGCGAGCAAGCACCGCGTCAACCATGCTTCGGCGACCCCTCGGCACGGCGCAACAGGCGCCCATGCAACCCCTTCCGCCTCGCTGGGCAACCAGGTCGAGGGCCGTCGACGCAAGGCGAGCGCCACCCCTCGTCGTACCATCGGGATCTCGCTGTCGACCATGATCGGCGGGGGTGCCCTGCTGGCAGCCGCGGTCGGCGCAGCCACTGCGGGCCAGACCATCACCACCCCGACCTCGGCAACCGCCAGCCACCACGGACGTTACGTAGCCAACCTCTCGTCGGCTTCGCTCGCGGGTCGAGACGCCACCCAGATCAGTCGTGGCGGTGCCAGGCCCAGCGTGGCGTCCGGTCAGCCGTCGCTGCAGAGCCAGGCCGAGATCCAGGCCCGCGCGCGCAACCAGGTGCTCAAGTCGGCGGCGAACGACGCACAGGACTACGCCCAGCAGCTCTCCAGCGACCTGTGGGTGCTGCCCACCAGCGGGTTCCACATCACCGTCTGGTTCGGCGAGACCGGCGGCTACTGGTCGTCGGGCTACCACACAGGTATCGACTTCGCCACCGCCTACGGCACCCCTGCCGTCGCCGTCGGCAACGCGACCGTCGACCAGGCCGGCTACGACGGTTCGTACGGCAACCAGGTCCGTCTGCAGTTCGAGAACGGGGACCAGGTCTGGTACAACCACCTGTCGGCCATCGAGGTGACCGAGGGTCAGAGCATCCTCAAGGGTCAGGAGATCGGCCGGGTGGGTGACACCGGCAACGCGTACGGCTATCACCTGCACTTCGAGTACCGGCTCGCCTCAGACCTCGAGACGGCCGTTGACCCGGCGCCGTTCTTCGCCGAGCACGGACTCCCACTGGCCTGATCGCGCTGCTCCGCCGCCGGCCCGGCCGGACCTGTCGGTCGAGCTGCGATGATGTCCGCGCCGCCCCGTAACATGTCAGGGACATGTCTGCGCTGTTCCCGCTGACCCCCCTGGTTCAGCCTTCGTCCACCCTCACCGGGGATGATGACGCCCCGGCCGACGACCCGCCCCGACGGCGCCGCCCCTCCGCCGATGAGCTCCTCGAAGGACTCAACCCCAGCCAGCGTCAGGCCGTCACCCACGAGGGGTCGGCGCTCCTGGTCGTGGCCGGCGCCGGCTCCGGCAAGACGCGCGTCCTGACGCGCCGGATCGCCTGGCTCCTCTCGCAACGCAAGGCCCACCCGGGGTCGATCCTGGCGATCACGTTCACCAACAAGGCCGCCGCCGAGATGCGGGCTCGGGTCGAAGAACTCGTCGGCGGGCGCGCCAAGATCATGTGGGTCTCGACCTTCCACTCCTCATGCGTGCGCATCCTGCGCCGCGAGGTCAGCCGGCTCGGCTACGGGTCGAACTTCTCGATCTACGACGATGCAGATGCGCGTCGCCTCATGGGGCTGGTCTGCCGCGACCTCGACCTGGACCAGAAGCGCTACGCACCACGGGCCGTCCTCAACTGGGTCAGCAACTGCAAGAACGAGCTGCTCGACCCCGCCGCCGCCACGGCCAAGGCCGACAACCATCTCGAACGCACCTTCGCCGAGTGCTACACCACCTACCAGGCACGACTGCGCGCCGCCAACGCCCTCGACTTCGACGACCTGATCATGACCACGGTGCACCTGTTCCAAGCCTTCCCCGAGGTGCGTGAGACCTACCGCCGCCGGTTCCGCCACGTGCTGGTCGACGAGTACCAGGACACCAACCACGCGCAGTACGTCCTGGTCCGAGAGCTGTGTGGAGCGGGTGCCACCCGCCGTACGGCCGACGGCGACCTCGTCGGGGCTGACTCCGGGGGGATGCCGGGTCCAGATCCCGACCAGGTCGCCACCGAGCCCGCTGAGCTCATGGTGGTCGGTGACGCCGACCAGTCGATCTATGCGTTCCGGGGCGCCAACATCCGCAACATCCTGGCGTTCGAGGAGGACTTCCCCGACGCCAGCACGATCCTGCTCGAGCAGAACTACCGCTCGACGCAGACGATCCTCAACGCCGCCAACGCCGTCATCGCCCGCAACCAGGGCCGCAAGTCCAAGAACCTGTGGTCCGACGCCGGCGACGGCGAGCCGATCGTCGGGTACGTCGCCGACAACGAGCACGACGAGGCGCAGTTCGTCGCCGAGGAGATCGACCGCCTGAGCGACGAGAAGCTCGCGACGCCTGGCGGGATCGCGGTGTTCTACCGCACCAATGCGCAGAGCCGGGTCTTCGAAGAGGTGTTCATCCGCGTGGGTCTGCCCTACAAGGTCGTGGGCGGAGTCCGCTTCTACGAACGCCGCGAGGTCCGTGACGCGCTCGCCTATCTGCGCATGCTCGTCAACCCTGACGACACCGTGTCGCTGCGGCGCATCCTCAACGTCCCCAAACGTGGGATCGGCGAACGCGCCGAGGCTTGCGTCGAAGTGCTCTCCCAACGAACCGGGACGTCGTACTGGGAAGCCCTGCGCAACGCCGTGGACGCCCCCGGTATCGCTACCCGCTCCCTCAACAACGTCGAGGCGTTCGTCGCGATGATCGAGGAGCTGCAGGCGTTGGTCGAGAGCGGCGCCCGGCCCGACGTCGTGCTCGAGGAGGTGCTGACCAAGTCCGGCTACCTGGCCGAGCTCGAGCAGTCCGACGACCCCCAGGACGAGACCCGCGTCGAAAACCTCGGTGAGCTGGTGGCCGTCGCCCGCGAGTTCGCCGACGAGCTCGAGGACGCTTCGCTCGGTGACTTCCTCGAGCGGGTCGCGTTGGTGGCCGACTCCGACCAGATCCCCGACGAGGACGATTCAGGTGGCGTGGTCACGCTGATGACCTTGCACACCGCGAAGGGGCTGGAGTTCCCGGTGGTGTTCCTCACCGGCCTCGAGGACGGCATCTTCCCGCACTCACGCTCCCTCGGCGACCAGCCTGAGCTCGAGGAGGAGCGCCGACTGGCGTACGTCGGGCTCACCCGCGCGCAGCAACGTCTTTACGTCTCTCGGGCCGTGGTGCGGTCGGCGTGGGGAGCGCCGCAGCACAACCCTCCCTCACGCTTCCTCGAAGAGCTGCCGGCGACGCTGATCGACTGGAAGCGCACCGAGTCCGCGCACACCGCCTGGGGCAGCTCGTCGGCCTCGACCCGGTATGTCGACGCCGGAGGCTACATCCCTGCCTCCACAACGATCACCCGACGCCGCGTCACCACCGCACCACCCAAGCCGACCAAAGGGACGCGACCGGTGCCCTCGCTCGAGCCCGGCGACCGCGTCGTCCACGACACGTTCGGGATGGGCTCGGTCGTGACGGTCGAGGGGATCGGCGACAAGGCCGTGGCCTCGATCGACTTCGGGTCCACCGGCGTGAAACGGCTCCTGTTGCGGTACTCCCCGGTCGAGAAGCTCTGACCTCGCGGCTGCCTACCAGAAGACCGCGACGCCGACGTTGCCGACGGTCAGCAGCAGGATGCCCATGAACAGTCCAGGCGGAACGGCCTGCTTGCGCCGGTTGAGCCAGCACAGCACGGTGATGACGAGCGCGACGGCAAGCTTGACAGCGACCTTGGTGTGATCCAGCGGATCGTCCTGACCCTCGATCACGCCCACCAGGAGCAGCCCGCTCACGACCTGCGTGAAGGCGCCGTGCAGCATCGCTGAGTTGATCACATGAGTGGCATCGCGCAGCTGCACCAGCGCCCCGCCCAGCAGGCTGGCCATCCCGAGCAGGTGGATGAACAGCAGGGCGTGCCGGACGAAGTCCACTCAGTTGCCTTCCGTCGGGACCACCAGGTCGTCGTACTCGTGGTGCTTCTGAAGGAACCGTTGCACGAATGGGCAGAGAGGACGCAGCGACATGCCGGTGTCGCGCACCTGGTCCAGCACGTGGCGGACGAGCAGCTCACCCAGCCCCTGACCCGAGTACGCCGGGTCGACCTCGGTGTGGACGGCGATGAACGCCTCTTCACGCACGCGATAGTCCATGAACCCGACGCGCTCGCCCTCGATCGTCAGGACATAGCGCGACTCCGCAGGGACAGCGACGATCTCGGGCACGGCCTTCATCCGGGCGAATCTAGCCGGGACGGCTGTCAGAGCAATCGCCGCTCGTTCGCCCACCGCGTCAGCTCATGCCGGGAGGACAGCTGAAGCTTGCGCAGCACGCTCGACACGTGGGTCTCGACGGTCTTGATCGAGATGAACAGCGTCGACGCGACCTCCTTGTAGGCGTAGCCGCGAGCAATCAGTCGCATCACCTCACGTTCTCGCTCGGTCAGCCGGTCGAGGTCCTCGTCGATGTCCGCCACATCGATCTGACCGGCGAAGGCGTCCAGCACGAAACCGGCCAGTCGCGGTGAGAACACCGCGTCGCCGTCATTGACCCGGCGGATGGCGGCGACGAGCTCGGGCCCGGTGATGTTCTTGGTGACATACCCGCGGGCTCCCCCGCGGATCACCGCGATGACGTCCTCCGCCGCGTCGGACACGCTCAGGGCGAGGAAGCGCACCTCCGGATGCCGCGTCGTCGTCCGCCGTAGCACCTCGGTGCCACCACCGCCGGGGAGGTGGACGTCGAGCAGGACGACATCGGGCACCTGCGCGTCGATGGCGGCCACCGCCTCGTCGACGTCCGCAGCCTCCGCGACGATGTCGACTGCGGGCCCCAGCTCGGCCTTGACCCCCGTCCGGAACATCGCATGGTCGTCCACGAGGACGACCCGCAAGGACACGCCGCTCTTCGTGGTCTGCATGTCAGCCTCCCTGGCTGGTCTGGGACATCGTCAGGGGCATCACGAGATGGACCTCGGTTCCCACTCTCGGGTTGCTGCTCACGTCGGCGGCGCCGCCATGTCGGGTGACGCGGTCGATGATCGAACGTCGTACGCCGAGCCGGTCCTCGGGGACGGAGTCGGGGTCGAACCCCTGACCACGGTCGCGCACGAACACCTCGAGCTGCCGATCGGTGACCTCCGCGAACACGTCGACGCGGGCTGCTCCGGAGTGCCGGGAGGCGTTCACCATCGCCTCGCGCGCCGCCGCGACCACCGCAGCCGTCCGCGCATCGACAGGGCAGTCGCCGACCGCAACCAGCTCGATCGGCACGTGGTGGACCAGCTCGACCTCGCCGATGGCCTGCTGCAGCGCGGCCTTGACAGTATCGTCCGCACCGACCGGCGGGTCGAACAGCCAGCTCCGCAGCTCTCGTTCCTGCGTGCGCGCCAGCTGGGTCACGATCGTCGGATCACCCGACTGACGCTGGATCAGGGCGAGCGTCTGCAGCACCGAGTCGTGCAGGTGGGCGGCGACGTCAGCGCGCTCCTGGCTGCGGATCCGCTCCGTGCGTTCGCGCCGGAGCTCGCGGTTGAGGCGCAGCGCCCAGGGTCCCAGCACCAAGACGATCCCGAGCACGGCCAGCCCGATCGCGGCGAGGATCTCGGGCAGCCCCGCCGGGCCGGACAGCCCGGCCTGGAAGACGCCGAAACCGAAGGCCCCCATCAGCAGGACCGCCCCGACGACCACCCGCAGCCACGCCTTCCATCCGCCCGACGTGCTCAACCACTCCTGCCGGTCGCTCTCGTCGGCCTGACGCCACAGCAGGGCCAGCCCGGCGGCCGCGACGAGGAGCGGCCAGAACAACCGAGGACTGATCCACAGCCCGAGCACCTGCAGGAGCACGATGCCACCGAGTGCGATCGCTCCGATCGAGACGGCGAGGCCGAGGTCACGCCTGCGGATGACGCGGCTGGCCCGCAGGCCCCGACGGCTGGCCGACGTGAGGCCGGGCGCCGCTCGCGCGTCGTCGAGCGTCGGATCGTCCAGCGGGACCAGCGCCCACAGGGCGGCATACAGCAGGACCCCGAAGCCGCTCCACAGCACCATGACGAGGAACGCCACGCGGACGAGGGTCGTCCGAAGACCCAGGTGCCGGGCCACCCCGGACGCGACGCCGGCGAGGAACCGGTCCTCGGAATCGCGAAACATGCGTCGCGGTGCCGAGATCGGGTGGCTCATGGTTCCATGATCGTCGCATGGTGACCCCGAAACCATGGGCGTCTGCCCTGACCCGTCCCTGAGCGCCTGTCAGGGTGCATCGACCAAGATCGGGGGCGTCCCCGATGTGCCGCCCGGACCACCTCGACGACAGTTGACGACATGACCAACGCTTTCCCGCCTCCGGACTCCGGTCCCCGGGTCACTCGTGAGCAGGTGCGTGACCTGTCCCGCCTGCGTCGCTCGAGTCACCCGCGCATGATCGCCGGTGTCGCCGAGGGGCTCAGCCGGCACCTCGACATCGACCCACTGCTCGTTCGCGTCGTCTTCGGCGCGCTGACCGTCTTCGGCGGTGCCGGGATCGTGCTGTACCTGATCGCCTGGTTGACGATTCCGTCCGACGATGCCTATGACTCGCCTGCGTCAGGCGCTCTCCGGCAGGACCCCGACCGCGTCATGGTGGCCGGCCTGTCGTTGGCAGCCATCGCCAGCGCGGTCACACTGCTGGGCGCGATCGGGTTCGCCACCCCGCGCCCGTGGGCCGTCATCACGGTCAGCCTGGTCGCCCTGGTGCTCTTCGCCTTGTTCAGCCGTCGAGGCGGCCACCCGATCCCGGCGGCGCCGCCGACGTCGTACGCCGGTGCAGCGGGCACACCTGTCGACGAAGGAGATGAAGAGGTGGCAGACACCGCGGACGCCACCGCGACGGCAACCGCCGCACCTGTTGTCACGCCTGCGGCGCGCGCCGCCGAGGTCTCGGCCTGGTGGCAGCGTCCGGCCGACGATGCGCCACTGCCGACTCCGCCGGGCGCCTTCACCGACCCCGCAGCACCGCCCCCGCCACCGCGGCCCCCGCGGCAACGGTCCAGGCTCACGCCGATCACGCTGGCCGTGATGGTTCTCACGCTCGGCGGCATCTGGCTCGCTGACGTGGCCGGCGCCGCCGTGCACCCGTCGGTGTACCCGGGGAGCGTGCTGGCGATCACGGCCGCGGCCCTGTTGCTGGGATCATGGTACGGACGAGCCAAGCTGCTCATCCCCATCGGACTCCTCAGCGCCCTGCTGACGGCCGGCCTCACCGTGATCGGCCCCGGACCCTACGGCGAGCGGATCTACACGCCCACCACAGCC
>JANLYC010000349.1:0-3822 GCA_031365435.1 Nocardioidaceae bacterium | reverse complement strand
CACCGGCACCGGGGACAGCAACAATCCGTCTATCTCCTCCTGTGGGCGCTACACCGCCTTCGACTCCAACGCGAGTGACCTCACCACACACGACACCACCAACGACCGGGATGTGTTCGTCTATGACCGAGTCAGGCACAGGACCCAACTGGTCAGTCGAAACTCCGCAGGAGTCCAGGGCAACGGTGGGAGCGAGGGACCGTCGATCTCTGCCGACGGACGCTATGTCGCCTTCTCGTCCGGGGCCAGCAACCTGATCGGCCACGACATCAACAATGTGTACGACGTCTTCGTCCGGGACCGCGGCGCGCAGAACACCCGACTGGTGAGCCGCAGCAGTTCCGGTACGCAGGGGAATGCGGCGAGCTACAACCCTTCCGTGACCGGCACGGGACGTGTCATCGCGTTTGACTCGGGTGCGGACAACCTCATCGCCCAAGACCTCAACGGAGCCGACGACGTCTTCGTCTACGACCGCGCTGCGCACAAGACTCGACTGGTCAGCCGCACCAGGTCGGGTGCACAGGGCGACGACGGCAGCGACTCGCCTTCGATCAGCGCGAACGGTCGCATCGTGGCGTTTCAGTCCCTCGCCAGCAACTTTGGCAGCAGCGGCGCGGGGCTGGACGTCTTCGTGTATGACCGCAAGGCTCACCGGCTACGACTCGTCAGTCGCAGCAGCTCAGGCGTCGCGGGCAACGGACCGTCCCGCTTCCCCTCGCTCTCCGCAGACGGGCGCGTCGTGGTGTTCGCCTCGGTCGCGGACAACCTCGTCGGCCAGGACAGCAACGCGAGTGTCGATGTCTTTTCGTACGACCGGACCGCGTCCCGGACGCGGCTGGTCAGCGTGTCGTCGACGTATGCCCACGGCGACGCCGGTAGCGACAACCCGTCGACGTCAGCCGATGCCAACGTGGTGGGTTTCGAGTCCAATGCGACCAACCTGATCGCTCACGACACCAACAATCAGTCCGACATCTTCGTGAGGTCCTGACCGAGTTGTCAGAAGTGGGGGCGGTTATAGCCCTCCCTACTTCTGACAAGTCGGTGCTAGGAGAGGGCCAGCCGGTAGGGCGAGGCCGTCTCGTCTCCGCTGCTGTCGTACGCCGCCTCGGTCAGCGGCCGCGACGTGCCGTCGAGGTCGTGACGCACCAGCCGCCACCCGTTCGGGCCGAGCTCCGAGGCGACATACGAGTCGTCGCTGAGCCAGATCTCGTCACTGGTCGGTCGTTGGACACGCGACACGATCTTCCCAGTGGCAGCGTCGAGGACGAACTGCTGACCGTGGTACGCGCCGTCGAGGTAGGGGTCGATACCCAACAGGTGGGTACCGGACGGGGAGAACCGCAAGATCGACGTGGCGCAGGTCTCCCAGGCGCGCGCACCGCTGGAGAGCTCCACCACGGCACTGCACAACCCCGTGGGGTCCAACTGCAACTTGGTCGTGCCGGTGACGTGTTGCCCGTCCGGCGAGACGTCCGTGACGTCGAGCAGGCGGCTCGTCCAGGTGCTGGCCTCCGCCTCGCTCGAGGTGGACCGCCATACCTCACTGGACCCGTCAGGTCGCTGGATGGAGACCAGCACGGAACATGCCTCGGCGCAGTCTCCGTACACCGCCAGGTTCCCGATGTTGTCCGTCGTCAGGCGGCCGCCGTCGCCGCCTGCGGGTGCGCCCCCGATCGGAGGCAGCGATGTCGGTTCGTCGGCCCCGGCCGACAGGGTGTGCGGCCTCAGCTCGGGGTCAAGCCACGCGACCGTGGTGTGGTCGGCGCTCACGGCCAGGGTCGTCGATGCGGCGAGCCGGTGCGTTGCCACCACTGCGCCCGCCGGCGATGCGACGACGAGTTGTGCCCGCGAACGGCCGGTCTCGGTCCCGAGGAGCCAGCGGCCATCCGCGAGCTCGGTGAAGGTGACCACTCTTCCCTCCACGTCGGGTCGGAAGGAGCCGCCGTCGGATCGGTGCACGACCCCATCGAGCAGGTACGACGGCCTGGCGGGCGCGGCCGCTGGTCCGCCGCCCGCTCCGTCAGCACTCGATACCGTCGGACTGGATGGTTGGCTCGGCGGTTGGGACACAGTCCCACCACGGGTGCCCGCTCCGGAAGTGGAGTCGTCCGTGCCGCAAGCCCCCAACGAGACCAGACCCAGGATCCAGGCCAGCGCGACCAGTGTCGTGCCGACGCCAGGGGTGCGTCGGTGGGACTCGTCGGGCTTCGTGCGCTCGTCCATGTGCGCCTCTCTTTGTCTGTTCGAGTCACTGACCGCGTGACGGTCCCAGTCCTAGGGGATCACGCGTACTCGTGGAGTGGACGCGGTGGCGGGGTCGAATCGTTGCATGCGCCCGCGGCGAAGCGCCTTACTGCCCCCGTGCCCACCGCCGAGTGCCGACCAGTCGACAGCGTCGCGGTCGTCAATCCCCAGAAATCGGGGGCTCCCTTCTCGTTCCGTTCGGCTTACGGTCGCCTCGACGCGTGAACTGTGGAGGAGGAGCGACATGATCCGTCGTAACCGAGGTGCCCTGCTCATCGCCGTGCTGGTCGCGATCGGACTTGCGGTGCCGGCGCACGGGGTGTCGGCGCAGGGGGTGTCGGCGCAAGCGGTAGCCGCCCTGCAGCGTGGTCCGTCGACAGCGGGAATCATCGTCTGGACCAACAGAACTCCTGCCGGCCCCGAACAGCTGCTCATCGCGGACGCCGACGGCAGCCACCAGCGCGCGCTGACGCCTGCCTTGCCCGATGCGGGCGACATCGACGCACAGGTCTCTCCGAACGGGCGGTGGATCGCCTACGAGCACGACGACCCGGCCAGCGCGACCATCCACCTCGTGCACCCTGACGGCACTGACGACCACGTGCTCGATGTGGGGTGTGTCGATCCGTGTGCCGCTACCGTCAGCCCGACCTGGTTGTCGAACGATCGGCTCGCCTTCGCGCTCGTCAATGGTCCATTCGACCCTGTGACGGGCAACGCCGCCTCCGCAGTCCTCTGGTCGGCTCACCTGGACGGGAGCGAGATCCGGCGCATCTCCCCGCGTGGGATCGAGGGTGTCTACGAGGAGAACTACCTGCACGTAGCGCGGGACCACAGCTACCTGACGTTCAGGAGATCTCGCAACAGCGACGGTACGTCGGCGCTGTTCCGCATGTCGATCGACCGTTCGAACCTCCAACAGCTGACTCCATGGGCGATCCGGGCCGAGGTCAACGACCTGTCGACAGCGACCTCGGGACCCACCAAGGACCTGATCGTCTTCGAGTCGTACGGTCGCGGTGACCCCGATGCGACCTTCGTCGACATCGCCACCGTCCCCGCCACGTGCCGGTCGCTGGCCGCGTGCACCGCTCAGATCCACTGGCTGACGGACAACGGCACCACGGGACGTCGCAACGCGAACCCGCAATGGTCGCCGAACGGTTCCAGCCTGGTGTTCACGGATCGGTCGAGCATCGAAGAACCGAACGCGGAGATCTGGACGATGCGATTCGGCGGAGTCGAGCGGCGGAAGATCTCCACGTCGACCGACTTCGACTATCGGCCGACGTGGGGCAGGAGTCCCGACACCCACGAGACGGGAGTTCGATAACCTGCCGCGATGGCAGACTGGCCGCACATCCAATCCACCGGCTTCACCTTCCCTCAGGACGGCAGCGTCGACGAGCTTCTGTCTGAACTGGTGGACATGTTGGCCTCGTCCGACCCACAGACGCGTGACGACATCGCCTACTCGGCCGCCGCGTCGTGGATCGCCGACGCCATGTCCTTCGGGATGACCTTCAAGCGGGCGTTCACCATCGCGGCCGCGCCCTTGATCGCCGCGAGCGC
>JANLYC010000335.1:0-4635 GCA_031365435.1 Nocardioidaceae bacterium | reverse complement strand
GCCGGGGCCCGGGCCTTCGCCGGCACCCAGCTGGTCTGGATGACCATCGGCGTCGCACTGTTCGTGGCCGTGATCGTCGGTCTGCGCGACCACCGCCGCCTCCAGGCGTTCACCTACACCGCTGGTCTCGCCGCGATCGTGCTCCTGCTGCTGCCGCTCCTGCCCGGCATCGGTCAGAACATCAACGGTGCCCGCATCTGGATCCGGCTGGCGTCGTTCTCCTTCCAGCCCGGTGAGATCGCCAAGATCGCGCTCGCCATCTTCTTCGGTGGCTACCTCGTCGTGAAGCGTGACGCCCTGGCTCTGGCGGGCCGGCGCTTCCTCGGCGTCGACCTGCCGCGCGGCCGTGACCTGGGCCCGATCCTGCTGATGTGGCTGATCAGCCTGGGCGTGCTCGTGTTCCAGCGCGACCTGGGCTCGTCGCTGTTGTTCTTCGGCCTGTTCGTGGTGCTGCTCTACGTGGCGACCGAACGGCCGAGCTGGCTCGTGGTCGGCGGCCTGTTGTTCGCCGGCGGTGCCTACATGAGCTACCTGTTGTTCGGTCATGTGCAGGCCCGGGTGGACGGCTGGCTGCACCCGTTCTCGAACTACGACGCGTACTACCAGATCATCCAGGGCCAGTACGGGCTCGCCTGGGGCGGGATCCTGGGTCGCGGCTGGGGACAGGGGAGCCCGCAGATCACCCCGTTCGGATACTCCGACTTCATCGCGACCTCCTTGGGCGAAGAGCTCGGACTCACCGGTCTGATGGCGATCGTCGTCATCTACGGGCTCATCGTCGAACGTGGCTTCCGCACCGCCCTCGTCTGTCGTGACCCGTTCGGCAAGCTCCTCGCGGTCGGGCTGTCGATGGCGGTCGCCCTGCAGATCTTCGTCGTGGTCGGCGGGGTCACGCGGCTGATCCCGCTCACCGGGCTCACCACGCCCTTCCTGTCCTACGGTGGTTCGTCCCTGGTGGCCAACTGGATCATCGTGGCTCTTCTGCTCCGTATCAGCGACCACGCCCGCCGACCTCCGCCAGACCTGCGTATGCCGACAGCGGACGACGACACCCAGGTGGTGAGCATGCGATGAACAAGCCCATCCGGACACTCGCCATCGGCTGCTTGATCCTGTTCGGCCTGCTGCTGATCAACATCAACTACGTGCAGGTCATCGAGGCGAGCTCGCTCAACGACAACAACACCAACAAGCGCGCCCGCGACGCCGAGTGCTCACGTGAACGCGGACCGATCCTGGTCGACGGCGAGACAGTGGCCCGCAGCGTGCCGAGCAAGGACAGCCTGAAGTTCCAGCGTCGCTACACCCAGTGGCCGCTGTACGCGAACCTCACCGGGTTCTTCTCGTGCGTGTTCGGCACCACCAGCATCGAGAACACCGAGAACTCCATCCTCTCCGGCAGTGATGAGCGGCTGTTCGTCAACCGGATCATCGACCTGGTCGGCAACAACCAGCCCAAGGGCGGAAGTGTCCTCCTCACGATCGACCCGAAGGCCCAGCAGGCGGCGCTCGAGGGTCTCCAGAACCTCACCCGCCAGTACGGTCCGACCAGGGGAGCGGTCGTGGCTCTCGATCCCAAGACCGGTGCGATCCTGGCGATGGTCACCCAGCCGTCGTACAACCCCAACCTCATTGCCAGCCACAACGTGCCGGCCGCTACGCGTTCGTACAAGTCCATCTTCAACGCATCCGACAACCGGGCGCTGAACCGGGCGGCGCAGCAGATCTACCCGCCGGGATCGACGTTCAAGCTCATCACGTCCGCCGCCGCACTCAGCAACGGCTACACGCCGAGCTCGATGGTCAAGGGAGGGACGACCTTCGCCCTCCCCGGGTCAAGCGACAGCATCCAGAACGAGAACGGCTCCAACTGCGGAGGCAACCAGATCACGCTGGCCGACGCGCTGCGCGTCTCGTGCAACGTCTCGTTCGCCGACCTCGGCGTCAAGCTCGGCGCTGACACGTTGCGATCCCAGGCCGAGAAGTTCGGCTTCAACGAAGACGTCCTCAACCAGCTGCCGGCGGCAACCAGCCGGTTCCCGACCAACATCGACGAGGCCCAGACTGCGCTGTCGGCAATCGGCCAGTACGAGGTGGCGGCATCACCGCTGCAGATGGCCATGGTCGCTGCCGGGATCGCCAACGGCGGAGCGGTCATGAAGCCCTACCTCGTCCAGCAGGTGCGTTCGCCTGATCTCGACGTGCTCGATGAGGCCGAGCCGCAGGTCCTGAGCCAAGCGGTCTCCGGGTCGGTGGCCGACCAGCTGACGCAGATGATGGTCGACGTCGTCGAGTCAGGCACCGGTACCAATGTGCAGATCCCTAACATCTCCGTCGCCGGCAAGACCGGCACCGCCAACTCGTCCCTCTCACGGTCGCCGTACGCCTGGATGGTCACGTTCGCCCCCGCCGACAACCCGCAGGTCGCCGTGGCAGCGCTGGTGGAGCAGACCGGCATCAACCGCGCGGACGTCACCGGGAACGGTCTGGCCGGGCCGATCGCCAAGGCCGTGATGGAAGCGGTGATCAACCGATGACCACGGTCGGCCGAGGTCGCTATCGGCTCGAGACACGCATCGCCGCCGGGGGCATGGGCGAGGTCTGGCGGGGCACGGACACGTCGCTCGGGCGGACCGTGGCGATCAAGGTCCTGCGCCCGGACGTCTCCGACGACGAGAAGTTCCGGCAGCGGTTCGCCGCCGAAGCGCAGTACGCCGCGTCGCTCCACGACCCCCATATCGCGACAGTCTTCGACTACGGCGACGACGTCGATGCGTCAACCGGCCGGCACTCCACCTTCCTCGTGATGGAGCTGGTCGACGGCGTGCCGCTGGCCGACCTCATGTCCGGGCCGATGGAACCCCGCCAGGCAGCTGACCTGATCGCCCAGGCCGCACAGGGGCTGGCAGTCGCGCATGCAGCCGGCATCGTCCATCGCGACGTCAAGCCCGCCAACTTCATCGTGCGGCGCGACGGCCGCGTCAAGATCACCGACTTCGGAATCTCGCGGGCCCGCGGCTCTGCATCGTTCACTGACACCGGGACGATCATGGGAACCCCGCACTATCTTGCCCCCGAGGTCGCCGAGGGTCGAGAAGCGACGCCGGCCAGCGATGTCTACTCCCTCGGAGTGGTGCTCTTCGAGGCGCTGAGCGGTCTCAAGCCGTTCCAAGGCGATACCCCGATCGCGATCGCCCTCGCGCATCTGCGCAGTGAACCGCGCCCCCTGCCACCGACGGTTCCCGCTCCTTTGCGCTCGGTCGTCGCGTCAGCGATGGCGCGCGAACCGACCGCGCGACCATCGAGCGCAGCCGCCATGGCGACCGCCCTCCAGACGTTCATCGCCGGAAGCGAACCGGCAGGGGAGCCGCTGCCGGCCGACCCGCTCCCCACCCAGGTGCTGCCGACCGGGCAACGATCGGCACCGGATCACACGGCGGCGGACCAAGGACCCACCCGACACCACGCCTGGCTACCGGCGGCCGTGGCCGCCGCCTTGGTGCTTCTCGTCGTCGGTGTCGTGTACGCCGTCAACCACGGCGGGGCGGCGTCGCGGGCCGCCAACCAGCTCACCGCTCGCCAGACCGGACCAGCCGGGTCCAGGGCCACCACTCCGGCGATCCCCGTGGTGCCGACGGCCGTCTCGATCAACCCGAGCGACTACGTCGACGAACCGGCCGCCGATGCCGAGAAGCAGCTCAAGGCGCTCGGCCTCGACGTGCACAAGCGGGATGTCGACGGGGGAGAGAAGGGGCTGGTCGCCGCCGTACGACCGACAGGAGCGGTGTCGCCCGGGCAGCAGGTGACCCTGTCCGTCTACCAGGGCGCCCACCCGCCCCACCATGACAACAAACCCAAGCACAAGCCCGAGGAGGACTGACCGGTGGACATGGACAAGACCATGATCGGCAACGGTCGGTACGAGCTGTCCGGACTGCTCGGACGCGGCGGCATGGCCGAGGTGCGGCGCGCCCAGGATCTGCGCCTCGGTCGTACGGTCGCGATCAAACGACTGCGGGTCGACCTCGCGAGTGACCCCACGTTCCAGGCCCGGTTCCGCCGAGAGGCGCAGTCGGCGGCGTCGTTGAACCACCCCACCATCGTGTCGGTCTACGACACCGGTGAGGAGGAGGCCACGGACGGCTCGGGCTTGATGCTGCCCTACATCGTGATGGAGCACGTCGAGGGCCGGACCTTGCGCGACATCCTGCGCGAGGGACGCAAGATCCTGCCCGAACGCGCCCTCGAGATCACCAGTGCGGTGCTCGACGCGCTCGACTACAGCCACCGCGCGGGCATCATCCACCGAGACATCAAGCCGGCGAACGTCATGCTGACCCCGGCCGGCGACGTCAAGGTGATGGACTTCGGGATCGCCCGTGCGATCGCTGATTCCTCAGCGACCATGACGCAGACCGCGGCCGTGGTCGGCACCGCCCAGTACCTCTCCCCGGAGCAAGCCCGTGGCGAGCAGGTCGACGCGCGGAGCGACCTCTACTCCACCGGCTGTCTGCTGTTCGAGCTGCTGACCGGCCGGCCGCCGTTCATCGGCGACTCGCCGGTCTCGGTGGCCTACCAGCATGTGCGCGAAGAGGCCCCGGCCCCGTCGTCCATCGACCCGGAGATCTCACCCGC